>CAJWHX010000015.1 GCA_913040875.1 uncultured Pseudomonadota bacterium
GCTGGGGCACTGCATGTGGTCTCAGGCCCTGATCACCTCGCCGTAGTGGCACCATTGGTCGCAGAACGACCTTCAAAAGGGTTCCACTTGGGTTTTCGATGGGGACTGGGTCACGGTCTAGGTGTAGTGATACTCGGTCTTCTTGGCATGTTTGTCAAGGGCTATATCGATGTAGAAGCGTGGTCTACCAGTGCTGAGGTTCTGGTGGGATGGCTCCTTGTTGCTGTCGGACTGTGGAGCATCTGGAACAATCGTTCTTCCGGCCCGAAAATCACGGCTGGTCACGACCACTCAGACGATCGAGTGGTGTTCGGCGTGGGATTGTTTCATGGAATGGCGGGCACTGGACATTTACTGGGTGTACTGCCTTCACTGTTGTTGTCCCAAACCGAAGCGGCCATCTATCTCGGGATGTACTTTATCTCTGCTATTGGAGCGATGATGGGTTTTGGATGGCTGTTGTCCAAAGTCGTTTCGAGTGTGGGTTCCCTTCGAACATGGACGCTACTGACTGCAACTGCTTCTATCGGTGTCGGATTGTATTGGATTCTGGTCCAAACAGCTTGAGTATCAGATATAGATCTACACGCTAGGAAGGCAAAACCGACGCACCGAGCATATTGAGTAGTCCCTTTGGATTGTCAACGTGCAACCAGTGACCAGCATCCAGCGTGTGATACTGACCTTCATCGAGTTCTTCAAGTGTCTTAATCGCATCAGTATCCCACCTGTCAGATCTCAACGCTCGTACCAAATGAGTGCTGGTTTGAGAATTTGGAAACTCCAACACATGCCATAGATCTTGGACGAAATAGTCGTTCAGCAGCTCTGCAATCCCGTCGAGATTAAACCGCCAAACGAAGCCTTCTGGAGTGCGAGACAGATTGGTGGTCATCCACTGCGAAATCATTTCTGATGCACCTTGCTGCATGAGAAAATACTTGACCTCCGAACGCTTTTTGACTGGGAGTGGTACGGCATTCAGCCACGACAACACTGTCCGCACTTCATTTTGATCCTGATCATCGGTACTGAGGGCACCTGGAAAAGAGTCTAGTGCCCAAATCTGTTCTATTTCGCTAAAAATCGGCAACGCTGCACACTGCAAAGCCACTTTCCCACCAAAGGAGTGTCCAACTATCGCACTAAAATCACCCACTTCGGATTGCAGATCCAAGACCTCAAGCGCACATTGCATCAGGGTATTGTCACTGTCAAAATGGGGTGAACCACCGTGATTGCGTAAGTCTACGAGCACAAAACATAGGTCAGGACGCATGCGATGCCATTTTTGAATGAAGGATCGCCAATTGTTTCCCGCACCAAAAATACCGTGGAGCACTGCGACGATGGGATTCGAATTATCACCGATGACAACATGACTGAGCATATTTAAATCTAACTCAGTATTATTTAGGACACAACGACTTTGTATTAGGTACCCTCTATCGTCTTTGGATTGAGCAAGATCTTTCGTTTCTCAATCGGCATCTCTCCATAAATTCTATCTGAGTCCCATTCGGTATCGGGAGCACAGCTCTCTTGAACAGAATGAGACCGCAGCGCCGTCCACAAAATATTGGCACTCGCAAGGCTACCCATGCAGAAAACGACTGTTGACGCTAATTTGGTGTACTCACCATATTGTGAGAAAATAACCGTTAATACCAGGGTCACTACGAACATCATCACACCTGTTATCCCGACCGACGCTCGAGATTTAGAACACATCGGGTATTCTGCAAAGCATACGACACCGTTCGAAGCATCGAGTACAGCACGGTATTCTTTTCCGCGATATTCGTAGGTCAGTTCATACAATGGATAAAAGACTTTTCCTTGTGATTCTTTCGTGACCTTTGGGTTGCACGGCACCTCTTTGAACCGATCTTGATCTCTTTTCAGCAATGCCTTTTCAAATGGCTCCAACATTAATTCGGCATGGTCATCGGGTATTGTAATGGGGTATACCTTCGATTCAATATGTTCCTTTTGCATGACCTGCTTTACCCGAACCGAAAAACGATACTCTTGGATCTTCGATAAATACCACAATGTTGGATTGAGAATGATCGCCTTGGTGTCCACTTCAAAGATGGTCTCATTCAGAAATGCTTGCACTCGAAACAACTTGATCGGTATAAAAGCCAATGTAGAATCAAGTACTGTTCGATTCGCTGAAAAATCATCAGGAATTCCAAATCGATTGAGCAAAAAACGACTCAACTGTGTTTCGATTTCTTGGCTGGTAAAGTTGATCGGATAGTACGGTGCCTCATCTGCATCCATTTTGTGCAAAGGGGTATCACAATATGGGCAAGACAAAATCATCGTCTTGGGCATTGCAATGACTTGACCACCACAAACAACACAACTCTCATGAATACGACCACAGGTTGTACAAGTTGAATTGCCCTCAACTACATTTCCACAGACGCAGTTCATCAGATTTCGTCCTCGCCATCAGGAAGAAGATCAATGTGAACACTGGCCGTCAATCCATCTGCCGTAATCAAGGCAAACAGAGCGCATATCGCAACCAAGACCATGATCAATACATCGCCTCCGTCCAACCCTTTCATCGTTCCAAAGACCATATAGACACCATTGCACACAATCCCGGCGACAATCAACGCAGAAACCCCTGTCAACCAAGCCCCGATTCTACTGGTCAAAAATACAGGTTCCATAGCAGCAAGTACTTGCCCATTGCCACCACTTACAGCCACTCGATAATGTCCTCCTCGGTATTCATATTGAACAGTCCAAAATGGAAACAAAACAATGCAACGATTTTCTTGAACCACTTCCACATCAAATTTGGTCAATGCATGGAGCCCAGTACGAACCTTGTTGCCAATGGTATTGATCAATTGGTCTTGTACTTTCAAATCTACAGTCGGTTCATCTACATCCACAGGCAATACCGGCAAGGCGACTGAAGCCCAATCGATGGCTTCAAAGTCTACCGTTTTTTGATAAAACAACACGCGATGGATGATCTCCATACCAAATTCATAAGCGTGGGTTCGTCCCAAAATTGGAAAGTCCATTTGTTCTGACACCTGTCCTTCTTCCCATACTTTCACCGTAGAATTGTCACTTTTTTTCTTGTAATACCCCTTCCAATCGCCAGAGATCTGTGCCTTTGTCAGAAAAATGGGCACATACACCCCTTCTGCGGACTCGATGGTGATCTGCTTACCAGACATTTGTTTATCCTTCGCCATTCGATCATAGACTGCATCCATGATGTCCTGTTTCGATCTAGATGGAATCAAAGCAATAGGGATATCACCCATTTCCTTCGAAGGATATCGATCTCCACAGTGTGCGCACACTACGAGTAAATTGTCCGGTGGAGATTCTACACCTGCACCACAACTGCGGCATTCAAAGGTTACAAAGGCCATTGATTTTCTCGAGATGAACGATCACCATGATCTTGAATGGTGGCTTCTATGGCAGTGTGATTGAGCATTTGAATTGGTAACCAATAAACTGTTAATCAACCATGTCTATCAATGATTTCAAAGGATTGTACAATGACCAATCGCACTTGGGGTGGCTTTCATGGTAAAGGAGGTAGTTCTAAGCAGCTGTTTTCGAAATACACAATCGATCCAAGTCTAATCGAGTGCTGGAGTCCAAGTCGTAGAATTGGAAACCCATGCTTCACAGGACAAGAGGCCGTTTCAACCGCTGAAATCGATCTTGCACACCAGTTTATGATGCTTGAACAACCAGCCCAGTTGATCGCGTACAGTCGCGGTGGCTCAATCTACGCACAGATGATGGCTCAATATCCATCCGTACCAAAACATTTCATTGTATTTGTTGCGGCAGCTTGGAAGCGATTCTGGAACTCAGATAGACCCCACGTGCCAAATAGAGATTGGAAGGGACTCATCATCCACGGTGACTTGGATGGTCGCGTTCCATTAAAATGGAGTGTGGCGTTAAGCCAAGAAACAGGTTTGCCATTGGTCATCCTACGTGATGTTGACCATATCGGTACAATATTTGATGCACCTTTTAATGAACGATTTCGAACTCTGGGGGTCGTAGCACCACAGGATCTGGATCTCGAGGGGTTGCCTGATTGGAAACAACGAATGGAGTTCAACTCTGATGATTGGAAGACAGCGGTTGCTCAGCAACAAGCATGGGTCGACTTGCACTGGCGCCCTATACAACCTGACATCAAAATCTAACCCTGATGTTACGATGTATCCTGATTGGACAGTTGGAGTCGATTGTCAACCGCCAACTGACCATAGGTCATCAGGACCGATTTTGGATTCTGCACATACTCTTCTTCTGATGCCTGTAATTGAGATGAGGAGGACACAATCCTTCGGATGGTAGAAGCACCCATACACAGAATGAGCAATGGTGCCAAAATACCAATGGTTCCATATATCCTAAACCCAAGTGCCAATGCGACGGTGATAGCAGCCATCAACAGTTCAGGTCTATGAAGGGTTGAACGAGACTGTGAAAACAGAATCAGTTCTTCTGTCTCTCCAAGTCTCTTGATTCGGCTGTCGGCGGGCATCTTCTTCGCGGCGGACAGTAACAGATACCAGCATATTCCAACCAAAATAACATCGATTATAAAAATGAACATTCCTTCATTGGAACCCATTTGAGTATCTAAGGCTGTTGTCCATCGTTTCATCACCACTGGAACACTCGTTTCGGCAATGAAACCTGCACCCGCAAGACAGGCAATCGATTGTACCCACAACCCCAATTTGCTGGTGAACAACACGGGCTCCGTTATCGCCAACACCTTTCCGTCACCGCCATTTACCGCTGCACGATAGACCCTTTGTTTGTGTCGATACTGAACCGTCCAAAATGGAACATAGACAATGCAGCGGTCATGGTAGTCAACCTCAACGTCAAATTTCGTCAGTATAGTTGTTTTCGTTTCTTTCAAGACTCTGTTTTGCTCATCTTGAATGATTTGTTCCCTTAGAATTTGGTTTAACTTCGAAGTATCGATATCAATCGGTAGAATAATACTTTCCACAGCATTCCAATCTACGTCTGCCAGATCGACTGGTTGTTGATCAAATACCGTTCGATGGATGAGTTCCATCCCAAACTTGTTGACGAATGTACAACCGAACAGTGGATAGTCCGTCGTTTCATCTAAACTTCCCGAACTCCACGTCTTAGATACTTCTGGACCAGGTTCTCCCCCACCACCACTATTCAAATTTGGAGAGCCGTAATAGCCAATCCAAGTCCCTTGAATGGTGGTTCTAGTGATAAGTACAGGAAGATATATGCCTTCTAAAGACTCAATCGTTATCGTTTCACCTTTCATATGACGACTGTCATACAGCTGTCGTTTCGCTGCCTCTGCAATCATCTCAATCGATTGAGATGGTATCAGTGACACTGGTAAATCTGCAATGTCCTCTGATGGATACAACGCTCCACAAGATGTACAAATCACGAGGGCTTTTCCCAGTGGAGATTCGATGATCGCATCACACTTTCGACAATTAAAAGTTTTAGCTGACATGATTCCCCTATTCAAAACTATCCAATCAGTTTGTCACCCAGTATTCAAATATCGCCCTGTGCAAACACATTAAATGAGTATAGCAAAAGAGTTCAAATTTGATGATCCAACGGAGGAGAGATGAGACTCGAAAATGATATGAAATTGGACTACAAAGATGTGTTGATCCGTCCAAAACGAAGCACCCTTCGCAGCCGTAGAGAAGTGACACTGGATCGCACTTATACTTTTCGGCACAGTGGTCAAACCTGGACCGGCGTACCTATCATGGCAGCCAATATGGATGGTGTCGGGACTTTTGGTATTCATAACGCTATCGCAGAACACAAGTTGTTCACTTGCCTTGTAAAACACTATGATCAAACAGACTGGGAGACTCAGACCACGTTCAATCCCAATTACCTAGCTATCAGCACTGGAACCGGTCAAGCAGACTGGGAAAAGTGCCAAGAAATCATTTCTAAGTACAACCTCTCTTGGATCTGCATCGATATCGCCAACGGATACTCCGAGTTCTTCGTCGAGTTCATCAAGAAAGTCCGAGCGCATTTTCCAAACCTCACCATCATCGCTGGTAATGTCGTGACTGCAGACATGACCCAAGAACTGATCATGAGCGGGGCAGACATCGTCAAAGTAGGGATTGGTCCGGGTTCGGTCTGTACCACTCGTATCCAAACCGGTGTAGGTTACCCGCAGCTCAGCGCCGTCATGGAATGTGCAGATGCGGCACACGGTCTGGGTGGTCACGTGATTGCCGACGGTGGTTGTACCTGTCCAGGAGATGTATCCAAGGCTTTTGCCGCCGGTGCAGACTTTGTCATGCTCGGAGGGATGCTGGCTGGACACGAAGAAGGTGCCAACACCATCATCAGTAAGTTCTTTCACACTGGAGAATATGAATCTGTGGATGGTGAGATGAGCCCCAAATTTGAAGAACGGAAATTCGTTCAGTTCTACGGAATGAGTTCTGATACTGCAATGGACAAACACGCTGGAGGTGTGGCCAACTATCGGTCCTCTGAAGGTCGAACCGTCGAGGTCGCCTACAAAGGTTCTGTTCACGCCACCGTACTAGATCTACTGGGTGGAATACGCAGCACTTGTACCTACGTCGGAGCCCCAACGCTCAAACAATTGAGTAAATGTACGACTTTTGTACGGTGTACACAGCAGTTCAATGCGGTATTTGTAAAGTAGAAGCGAACTGAACGTATCAGTCGTGCTAAAATAGTCTCGAACCATTCATAGTGTCTTGAGATCTGATCTTACCTTCCAACCATCTAGATACAACTTCGTAAGATCTAGAGACCATATTTGACAGCATTCGATAGACTCTTTTCACTCTTTTACTTGGAGTTCCTATGACAAAACATCTCTTTGGAATCGCTGCAGTAATTAGTTCTGTAGCATTGTTGGTCTTCTCTATTGGCGAGACATTTGCCTATCCCCAAGGTCCAAATGTAAGTTTGGGAGCCAACCCGATTGTGACCCTAAGTTGTTTTAGTCACAACCATTATCAAAATATTTATCAGGTCCCCACTGGTATGAACTTAGTGATTACAGACTTTCATGTTGGTTCTGATACAAATGGATACATTCGAGTTGGCAATTCATCTAGCCTGAACAACAACGACAATATCCTGCGACACTATCTCCATAATGCCAGTCCAACACACATGTCTTTCAGATCTGGAATTGCCATATCAGAAGGACTTTATGTACAGTGTTCTGCGGCAAATGATGGTAGCTTTGCCTCTGGATACTTGGTACACTCCTAAGCAGACGAGTTTGTACATATCGGTTATGACGTATCCATGACTACCCAGATAGAATACATCGAAACCGAAAATTTTCGATTTGGATATTCAGAGTCACCTTCTCTAGATAGTCCTCATCCACCAATTGTTATGGTTCATGGATATCCTGGTCGTCCACAAGACTTTCGATTTCTATTTCCCTACATGCAAGACTTTCGATGTGTTGCACTGGCGATGCCCAATTTGGATATTTCAACCACAAGAACAGATGTATCCATTACAACGATCGTCGATCGAGAAAAGGCCATCATAGAGTTTTTGGATACAATGAATATTTCAGAGTGCATCCTCATGGGTCATTCCATGGGTGGTCCGATGGTATTGTCAGCCACCTGCAATCATCCTGAACGCATCAAAGGACTCATCATTATTTCAAGTGTGGGTGCTCAAGAATACAGAGTCTTCCGAAAATCAAAACCAAGATGGGGCTACAAACTGATGACCGCCCCACTGATTGGCCGGATGTTTAAACCATTTATGATGTGGGTTTTTAAAAAATTGGGGTTCCCAAAAGGTATCAGTGCTGATGCGATGCTCTATGTTCTGCATTGTGCAACAGATTTCTCTTTTCAAGAGAACAAACGCAACTTAGAACGGTGTCCTCAACCGGTACTGAATATCTCTAGTCAAGATGACCCTTACGTTGAACCAGAGCTTTTTGAAGAAATAGAAATACTCGTGCCCAACTGCGAACGACTGTCTTTTGAAAAGGGTGGACACAATCCACAACGAACCCACGCAGAAACCGTTGCTGTGAAAGTCCGTGAATGGTGGTTGCGGAATTCTAGTTGACTGAAAAACGAAACACCGACACAAACTCCGCTATCTGTTCTTCGAACGACGGTGGATTTGGATAGAGCTGGGTCAAGTCAGAACTGGATTCCACCTGTAAAGAGACGCGAGGCATGTCCTGCTCGATGAACATCATTTCCAAGTCCGATTTCAGATCTTTGAGATGATTGGCAATATCCATAATGCTCCGATTTTGATCGACAAGATTGTAGACTCCGGAATCAGAAAAGTCTGTTACCAACCTCTGAAACACCGTAGCTGCATGATGAATGTGAATGAATGGTCTCAGCTGCTTCCCGTCTCCTTCGACAGAAATTCTACCTTCGAAGAAGGCTTGTCGTACAAATCGATTGATCACGGCGTCAAAACGCAAGCTGGGAGAGTAACCGTAAATATTTGCACATCGAACGACCACAACTTGCATTTGCTCTTTGAGCCGTAGCAGCATCGATTCACCATGCAACTTAGAGATGGCATAGGATGTATTGGGACTTGGCTTGTCCTGCACTGTCTTTGGAGCATCAGACACGCCATACACAGATGCAGAAGATGCGTAGATGACTTTTTTGACCGATGAATCTTCCAGCGCATAACTCAATTCAGCGGTACCCCAATGGTTGACCTGTTGAAAAGCATGTGGATCACCAGCCGCGAATGGGGTGGACACCTTTGCTGCCAAGTGAACGACCACATCCACTCCTTTCAATGCCATTTGTAATGACCGTGAATCGAGTAATTCTTTGCGATGAAACACCATCTCTGCACCGACAATCGGTGTACCTGTAAACAGTCCATGCCGTCCATGGCTTAAGTTATCGTATATCGTAATCTTTGAAATGCTTTGATGTTCAGCCAGTAAAGCGACCATCTCTGTACCCAAATATCCAGCACCACCGGTAATTAAAACATGCATATGCGTATCTCTCTATTTATCAAGGTCCGATTGCTATCCCAGTGTGGTATGCAAGCCACATTCTGTTTTATTGAGTCCTGCCCAGCGGCCACCACGATCGTCTAGTGTATCTGCCCACTTCCGAGTACACGGACGACATCCAATACTTACAAATCCGTCGTCTTCTAAGGGATGTTTTGGCAATTTATTTTGCTCTAAATAATAATACACCATTCTAGAATCCCACTCCAGGAGCGGATGATATCTCAAAATACGCTCTGTAGGTTGAAGTTTCTTCATGGATCTCCGCGTTGCCGATTGAGAGCCTCGAACCCCATTGATCCAAACATCATGCTGAGCAATGACGGGTTCTAGAGGAACCACCTTATTGATGTGACAACAGGCATCCGGATCAGAAGCGAATAAGAATCGACCTTCCCCACATCGTTGTTGCAATCTCGATGTCTCCGATTTTAAAGTCACAACATTGAGACCAAATTCTTTGATTAACTGATCTCGAAACATCAATGTTTCGGGAAATAAGAACCCTGTATTCATCATGTATACAGGAATTTCAGAGTCGACCGTCGCAATGATGTGTAGAAGGGCTACACTGTTGGTTTGAAATGACGACGTCGCAAAAATGCGAACGTCATCCTTTTTAAAGGATGACATCTGCTGTTTTATTTCTTCAATGTGGGGGGTGAAATCAATCATTGGAGCTCCACTGATTCATTCTAAACTAATCCAATTTTACCATCCAGACGAATGGGACATGGTCTGATAAACATTCGATCAGCCCATCCAAGACCCAGCATTGATATCAATCCCTTGACCTGTAACCCCAGCACCATCTTCAGATAATAGCCATGCCACCGTACCCGCTATTTCCTTCGGTGTCGACATACGTCTTAACGGTACAGCCTTCATCGCCATCTTGTAGGCTTCTTGAGACGTAATTTGCATAGCCTCAGCCATCCCGTCGATCCCTTCCCATGCCATATCAGTATCGACCCATCCTGGACACAGTGCGTTGACTTGCGTTCCTTGACGTGCCAACTCGTGTGCAAACGCACGAACCATTCCAAGTAATGCTGCCTTAGAGGCACAATACGCTGTGTACCCAGGAACACCAAAACGAGCCAAGCAAGATGACGTGACGACCATATGAGTCGGCTGTTCATCTTTGATCAAATGCGCTTCGACCGCCCGTAATGTGTAATACGTCCCATAAACATTTGTTTGAACCACAATGTCGAATCTATCGTTATCTCCAGGGAAATTCGCACCACCGACACCACTATTCGCGATCACCCCTCTCAGTGGACCAAATGTATCAACCACCTTCTGTACAGCGCCTTGGACAGCCGATTGATCGGTAATATCACAGCTGAAACACTGCGCCTGACCACCGCTCTGCGTAATCTCATTGGCTACAGTCTGTAATCTCTCGAGATTTCTAGCCATCAATGATACTCTCGCACCCTCTGCAGCCAGTCGAATCGCAACAGCCTTTCCGATTCCTGATCCACCACCTGTAACAATATAATGTTGTCCATTTTGCCTATTCATACCTACCTCTCATAAAATTGTATGCGTTCATTTCTAGAATAGAGCAGATGGAAACTCCATCTCTAGTCTATCTCTTAGTAAATCTGATGCTCGTCAGTGAGAGCCAACACCTCTTCTGGAGTCGTCAATCCTTCTGCGATTTTCTTGATTCCGTACTCTCTCAAGGTCAGCATGCCATCATTGAGTGCTTCTCGCTTGATCTCTTGCGTTGAAGCTCGTTCATTGATCAATCGTTGTATCCTTGGAGTGATTTGCATGACCTCGAAGAGACCCGTTCGACCTAAATACCCAGTGTTCCGGCATTTAACACAGCCTTTGCCTCGCTTGATCTTTAAGCGTTTGCCTCGAGCACTGGCAATTCGTAGAGAATTGATTTCTTCTTCTGATAAATAATCGTCCACCGCACAAAATGGGCACACTTTTCGCACCAAACGCTGTGCCACAACCCCAAGCACGACCCCAGAAAGCAAGAACGGCATCACACCCAAATCAAGCATACGAGACACTGCTCCAGCCGCCTCTCCTGTGTGAATGGTAGAAATCACTAAGTGACCGGTCATCGCAGCCTGCACAACATTGCTGGCGGTATCCTCATCTCGAATCTCTCCAACCATCACCACATCTGGGTCCTGTCTCAGAACTGTTTTCAAAGCCGATCCAAACGTCAGTCCAATTTTGGGCTGCATCGCCATCTGATTGAACTTTTCATGCACCATCTCAATGGGATCTTCCAATGTAAGCACGTTGATTCGAGGGGACGCAATGTAGTGGAGCGATGAGTACAATGTCGTCGTTTTTCCAGAACCGGTTGGTCCAACGACCAAAACCAATCCTGTATTGGAGGTGATCATCTGACGCATACATTCAAGTTCTCTATGAAAGAACCCCAGTCTCTCGATGTCTTGAATCAACACACCAGGATCAAAGATCCGAGCCACCAATTTTTCGCCAAAAGCCGTTGGCGCAGTAGATATACGCAGCTCAACCTCTTCGTCTTTATACCGTGTTTTGAATCGACCATCTTGAGGACGACGCCTCTCCGCAATATCGAGACGAGACATCGTCTTCAATCTCGAGATAATTGCAGGATGAACCACTTTTGGCATTCGATGGACTCGGTGTAATACACCATCGATACGCATTCGAACGATCGCTTCCTCACGTTTGGGTTCAATGTGAATATCACTCACACGGTTGTCGAGAGCATAATTGAGCAAATATTCGACCGCTTGGACAACCGGTTGTTCAGATCCATCAAAACTTTCCGCTCCCAAAATGTGTAGCTGTTCGAGATTCCCCAAATCGAATCGATCGTTTCCAAACTTTAGTTCTGCTGCGCGCATAGACGATCGAAATCCGTGGAACTCCGCTATCACTTGCAACACATTTCGTTTTGCGGCGGCAACTGGAAGAATCCGTTTACCTTTAATACGCTCGATACTCTGAACCAGTTCCTGATTCCAAGGCTCTGCCATTGCAAGAGTCATCGCATCCTTCTGATCGTCCAGCGTAACAATTAAGTGTCTTTCAGCAAAAGGACCACCAAATGTATCTGTGATCAACCGGTAGTCTAGCTGGAGTGGATCCAATACTACATACGGAACGCCCTTCTCTTCTGAAACCACACGAGAGATACAATCTTCATCTACCAAATCTTCAGGTATATCCAGTCTACGAAAACGAAAAGAGGCTATGAGTTCGATCTCACTGAGAGCATAGGCAATTCGTTGACGACCCATCAAACGACGTATCTCATTCCGCTTATCCAGAAGCACATGACGCGCTTGCTCCATTCCTCGATTCAAAACATCCTTCTTTTGCCCTTCATGAATGATCTCACGATGAACCAAATAAATAAGATACTCTTCAATTTTGCGTTTGTTGACCACGCAAACCACCTCTTTAAATGCTATAAACAATACGTATAGACATATCATATCTCAAAATGGAATCCCCATGGACAAACAATATTTAGACAAGTCAAAAGATACTGTTGGTGAAGAACAAGTCGTCAATAAATCCAATGGTCCCGCGAATAGCGAGCAACAAGAGAAATTGCAGAAGGCTAAATATTTGGCGAATTACGAACAAGCACTGGGTGGGGCTATCGGTTCGAGATTGTATGAAGCGGTATCTGATTTACTCACGATGGATCAAATGGTTCGATACGGTAAAGACTTGGCAGATACATTGCTTGATGCAGCGGTAAAAGCAGCCTCTGAAAAGTCAGGTGCCAACTTAACAGGTGACGCACAAGAACAAGTGGTCGGTGGATTGGAAGCGCTCCTCGATCCCATTGTCGAGCGAATGATCAAATCGGAAACGGGACAAAAGCTGGTCCAGAAGCTGCAACATGGTGTGGGATCCAATCCCTACGCGGTAGCAGGTGCTGGTATACTTGCCGCAGCTGTAGCTATACTCACCGATGCAGACATTCCAACGCTGAAACAAAGCATAAAGCTAGGTGGTGGTTTTTCAGCCGATGGGTCTGTAGACCTCGGTTCTCTAAGAAATATTGCCCTTGGAGCCTCTAAGATTGGCATCTCATACAAGCGCGAAGATGTCCGAGCTGGAATCAGTCTGTCTCGAGCCGAAGATGGAAAATTGGGTGGAGAAGTCTCTGGGCGAATTGGAGATGACAAACAGTACCTCCAAGGTAAAGTCGCGTTGAGTGAAGAAGGAATCACTGCATTTGAGATTGGTGGAGCACTCGGATTGGGGAACAATACGAACCTTTCCGGAAAAGCAACCGGTACAGATCCCACCCAGATCCCAGATTGGAATGTACAAGTCACTTCAGACTATGGCGATTTCAAACACACCGGAGATTTAACGTACAGCTCGAGCTCTAAAGACTTGTTTGCAAAATATACTGGGGAAAAGGAAAGCTTAATTTACTATGCCAGTCTATCGGGCAATACAAAATCTGAGTCTCTGGGTCAGTTTAAAACTGGAGCAAGATACACTCCTGGAAAAGGAGATGTCTATTCTGCAGACTATCAATACAATTTTGGCAGTCAATCCCATCAACTGGATATGGTTGCGCAGGAAAGAATGGGCGATTTTAGTCTCCGCGGACGTCAACAGTTTAAATACAGCGAACAGACCGATTTACAATCCAATACAGAGTTGATGGCGGCATACCATATGAGTAACGACCTCTCTCTTATTGGTGGCGCAGATATCAAACACGACTTCGGCACAGGAAATACAAATGTGCTCCCAAAAGCTGGCATTCAATATAAGGATGTTCCGATCGTATTGTCTTATGATCCGGCAACGAAAGCGACCTCTGTGGGAATCACCTTGAAATTTTAACGCGTGGCCAAACACCTGGGTGCAGCTGTCCAGAGGGCGTAACTGTCATCTTGAATGATGGGTGATCCCCAGCTGTCCACAAATAGCTCAATGTATGGCTCAGCAACCAATACAGCCCCTGCCACTTCTGGAATACACGCGTCATTGGGCAGCTCTTTTGTGAAAGCGATCGTTTCAATCCATTGACTTGATTCTGTCAATCGGAACCACTCGGAAGGATTTGGACGATTGGGATTCATCCACAACGGTAAGCCGTGAATCGTTTGTTCATACAAAGATTGTTGGAACACTACTTCGGGACCTCGGATTGGAATTCGAAGCAGTCGCGTTGCTTCTGGTATATCCATCTCTGTCATCTGATTCAAAACCACTGATGTTTTGACTGGTTTCGTACCCATAATCGGCATGCCCAGCGGTGTACATAGAAACCATTCCAATGCAATGATCGGAGTCATCCAATGAACTATTTTGAATCGTTGCATTCCTTGTACAACAATAACAATCCAACAAATCACCCCCATGAGCATCCATCTACCATGATGATTGAGCAACGAAGATCCAGGTATTGCGGTCAAAATCCAGTGTGCTGGATTCTGTATTCCTGTTGGATAGCCCATCCAGTATACCTCTGGTCCCAACGCAAACCCCACACACAACAAAAACATCACCCACCATTTCCAATCTCGACAACCAAACGATGATACAATCGCAGCCAAGCCTAAGGATGCAGGATGCAACCGAATCACCTGTGCGGAAAAATCAACTGGTCCAATCCAAAATAAAGAAGCCAAATCTGTATGGTGCCACGGATTGAGGACCCACATGGGTTCGAAGTGAGACGGCGGTGCAAGTGAACGATGTCCTTCAATCCACAAACGATCCCAGTGTAGACAAATGAGTGGCGTCACGCATACACCCATCACAAACCAAAGTTTGAACAACTCCCGTTTGGATTTCAAATGTACAACTGCGTATACTGACACTATAACTGCAGACATCCAGCCCAACACCAAGCCCCAGTACGCAGACACCGCCGTCCAGACTCCTGCCTGAACAGTCTGATTTTTCCTGAGTGAAATGATCGCCAACATGGGGAGGAACAAACCCCAATCTTCTGTTAATCCAGAGTTTAAACTGCCCCACACAATTGGTGAAGTCAACATCAATACCATCAAAGGCATCTCTACGGATGGATCTTCTGTGGTGCCAACGGGTATGAATCTCATCACCCAAGCAGATAGGACCAGGGATGATACAAACAACAGGTTATACGCCGATGACAAGGTAACCAACAGACTGAATAGATTGACGAGGAGTGTTGGAATCGGATCAATCAAAGGAAATTTGGTCGTGCCTATGGTTTGATCTGTACCCAATAGACCGTTTGGCCAATCTTGAAAACGCCAACTTTGACTCCACACATGACCAAAGACCTCTGCGTTTTCAAATCCTAGGAGTTCCCAGTTCATATACAGACTGCAACTGCAAAGCAAACCCATGAAGAGTATAATACACAGGGTTACTTTATTATTGTACATCATCGTTAGATTCGTATTTATTCGGATTCAATACCCGTTGCCATTCATTCATGGAATCGGGGTCTGGACAACCATCTTCATCTTGTATTCCATCTTCGTCTTCTGGATGAAAAGGACACTTGTCTCGGTCATCCCACAATCCATCACCATCAAAATCTGGGTGGGACCGTTGATCTGGACAGCCATCCAAATCTTGATACTGATTGATGGTCTCGGGCTTAGATGGACATCTATCGACACTATCCAAGATATTGTCCTGATCGTTATCGGGGTCTGGACAACCATCCTCATCTTTATATCCGTCAATATCTTCACTGAACATCGGGCATTGATCAATATCGTCATTCAGCCCATCCCCATCATTATCGGGGTCTGGACAACCATCCTCATCTTTATACCCATCAATATCTTCCGGAAGATTCTCACACTGGTCCGGACCTGAATCGGATCCATCTCGAATTCCATCCCCATCACTATCTACGACGCGTTGTAATTTTGCAGGACGATACGACAGCTGTACTTCAAATATTGAACCCGTTAAAGATACGTCTTGCCAAACGGGTAGTTGATACAACAAAGATACCGAGGTGCTACCCAGATGTTGAGTCAATCGCGTGGATGCAGAAGCCCACATCACATCGGATAGCCATATACTGGTAAAACCAAAACCAAAAGAGCGATCTTTGTTTTGCTGTAGCAATACATTCACATTTGGCTGTACATCTTGCATCCGATACAGCCCGGCTTGGAGATCAAACAACCAATTCCTGCCCAATCGATTCACCTGTATATTTGGATACAATGCGCGGCTGGACCAGGCCAAACCAGTGGTGCTAGACCCTTTGGATAGGATATCCAATCCCACAGCACCATTCCAACTCCCTGTTTGAGTGTGATACCGAGCACCAATACTGCGATTCCCAACTCTGTAGACCTCCTTTGAACCAACAAATATCATTGGTAAATCTGCATGCATAGACCAGTCTCTATTGAATCTATGATGAACGGATACTCTTTGGATCAAAACATCCGAAACCGGTAAACTGGACCAAGCATTCTCAGAGTAGATCACTGGTTGAATCCAAAACTGGTGATCGATATGCAAGTTCCACGGTTGATTTAAATCGTGTAAAGACATCGGACTTTGAATACCAACATCCAATCCTTCGACTGCCCAACCCAAAGAGAGTATGATCCATAGAAATGCCATCATCCATATACCCTAAGGTTGCCCGGGCGCCTGCATCGGCATCTTACCATCCATTGAAACATCCAAACTCAAATTAACATCTAAGACAGACGACCCGGCAATCGGAATGGGATTGCCTTCATACACCCCCATTAAGTCTCCAACGCCTGGACCATTCGCATCAAAGTCTACGAATGCTTCCAATATCAAAAGACCAAAATTTTCGGGGATCATAATGACGTATGGACCTTCTTGCAATTTCATTTTCCCAAGCATCTTTCGACCACCTGGACTTTGATCATCTGGCACAAAGATATCTAGATCTACACTAAGACAAGACTGAGCACAAGTAATATTTCCACTG
>CAJWHX010000016.1 GCA_913040875.1 uncultured Pseudomonadota bacterium
TAAACCTTCAACATTTCCGATAAAGTTTAGACCATGAGGATTATTCTCCAATCGAGAATGGGTCTCAACAACCTCGGAGGGTCCCTTTTCCGACTCTGATCCATTTGATAACAAGGCAATCGAAGGCTTCTCATTACTAGAAACAATACTGGCATACAAACTACCCATCAATGCAAAATTGTACAGGTCGGCAGCTTCCACATGCAGAGTTGCACCGACATCCATCAATAAAGCAAACGGATCTTTACGTCTTCCACGTTTCTTTTCAGTGGGCAACACTGCCGCGAACCCTACTCTACGAACGCCTTTGATTCGCTCAAATATGTTGGAGGAAGCCAAGATGACACCACCTGTATTCCCAGCACTGACCAATGCATCCGCCCGTTGATCTTGGACCAACTGTGCAGCAATAGAAATACTCAAGCCTTCACGTTGCAAAGCTGTCTTTGCCTTCTCTGATTGCTCAATAAAGTCCGGTGCATGAACAATTTCAATGAACCTTGGATGGTATACATGTCCCATCAGCGCTTGATGAATCTTTTTGGCATCTCCAACAAGGAGCATTTGAATTTGATTTTCGGGTTCCATGCTAACGGCTGTCGCGCCGCGTACGACTTCTCCTACTCCAAAATCACTGCCCATGACATCGATCGCTATTCTTTGCATTTCCCCTCAAATCACAGGCTGATCTAGTCTCTTAAATGGATTGCTGTCAAGAAAAATATTGATGAATCCCCATTTTACTTCGTTCTCCTATCCAATCCATCCCATATATAGGAGGTGCGATCCAAATTGTCGTTCAAAACTCCCAGAATCTAAAACACAAAGGGATGAGCTAGCCCATCCCTTTACATTTACCATATGAACTATGGTCGATTAACCCTGACCCAAATTACATTTGCGTATCTAGAGTGACACCGATGCCTTTTCCAGCATTTCGAGCAAATTCAAGCATTTCTTCAGACGGAATTTGTCTCAGGACATCTCCTGTTTCAACATCCTTAACTTGTACAACAATTTTGCCAGACTCTTTGTCTACGTCAAAATTGACACTCACCGCTTGGCTGTCAATTTTAGAGTTTAATTCGTTCACAGCCTCTTGTACATCACTCAAACTGACAACACCACTGGCTGCATCTTCTTCCTTCGCCTTTGGAACCGTCTGCGTACTTTGGAAGCGAGCATACTGCTCTTGAATAGCGACAACTTGGCTCACTTGGCTACTTTGCGTGCTCTGTGACGACTGACTTTGCGTGCTTTGAATTCCTTGAATTTGATTTGACATGCGTAAACTCCTAACTTCAGGACTGTGTCCTACTGAAGAATATGAAAAGGGATGGATGTGTACAACTGCATTGTAGACCAAAAAGTTCGGACTAACCACTATACATATACATTGTCGGATGATCTGTACCGCAATTCAAGTTTTTCATATAGAAAGATCAAAATTGATTGGGATATAAAACTTACTCACAGGCGGTTGGTTTGTCTGTTCTTTGGACAGATCGTTCAAATGCGATCAATAATCCCAATGGATCCACTTCGAAATCTGCCTCTGTAACATTCGGTATTTCAAACATGCCTTTACCATGTTTCACCTCCACAAGTGTGTCGATACTTTTGTCCTCCAACACGATTCGAATGGGCACCATGATTTTACCGAACGGAACATCACTTTGTACGCATCCAATTATGCCGCTCTTATCATGTCGAACATCGGTCGTAATCTTTGGAATGTACCCACCATACACCCAGAAATCAAAAAAGTCGGAGAGATCCTGCCCTGATGCCTGTTCAAATTCTCGTTGTAAGGATTTTGAATCCACTCTAGATTTTTTTGCCAGAGACTCCAATGCTGAGAAATAGGCTTGATTCCCTATTTGCAGTCGCAGCATTTCTGATAGAACATAGACAGCATAATCTTCTCGGAACTTTTTTGGAACATCTGACAATCTTGTTGAGCCAGCGGGAGAATACGTTCTTCGACGAGCATCTCTGTTGGTCCACCCCAAATCTTGCTCCTCTGGATTTTCTAGGATATTTCGGATCCCTGTCACTCGAGCATTGTGCTCTTCGGACCCAAATGCAGCGCGAACATAATACATGGCATACGCATCTGCCAGAGCCGTCGTAATCCATTCATCTCGTTCTGTATTTGGTGCAACGCGTTGACCCCAATACTGCCCTGCCAGCTGACGGGCAATTTGAGTTTGAGCTCGCTTGGAATCTTCATCCCGAAGTTCATTTGTAAGTCCAACTGCAGATGGCGCTATTGTCTGTACTTGCACGATACCGTGTATGACTTGCTCTCTTGAAGGACGGCGGAATTCATTGATCACAAGAGAGCGGTCTTGTACAACATCCACCTCCTGTTGATCGTAGGCAGGTAAAAAGTCATGGAAGAAGGTGAGTATGCGTCGAATCTCCGGAGCAAACTGGGTTGCCTTCGAAGCGTTTTGTGGAAAAATCGATACGCGTACACTGGGTAAACCTTCTACAGTTGCCTCTTCTAATACTTCCCATCTTCCAATACCAATAGAAGGGGACAATGCATTTTTACCGCTGCTCAAAGTCCAATTCCACATCCCTTCATCTTGCCACGTACGCACAGAGTCACCAGATGACACAATGTACTGTGGTCTGAGCAATGGCGATTTTGTCCCTGTTTTAAGTTCAAAATCCCAACGTGTGCCACCCGCTATCGGTAGGACCTCAGGGAGAACTGGATGAACGCCTGTCGTGGTTCCCAATGTTCGAACAGCAACACCATCTGGCATCTCAATGGTTGAAAAATTGCCAAACCCCCACTGAGCAGACCATTTCAAACGCAACTTAACCCTCTCTCCTGCAGTAACTGGCTTAGGAAGCAACGCAACGATATCATACGTGTACTCAGATATTCTCTGTACAGTCCGTTCGGATTGCGCCACAATTTGTTCATTTGGATTCAACCGAAAATTAGCTGGACCTTCAGGCTGTGCAATCTTTGCAGTGGAAATAGACTGTGGGTTTGCAGCGGACACATTGCTATCTCCAGATGCTTGGGTACCAGATGACATCGCTGTGAGTTCTGTCGTACTCGTGGCCAGCTGAGGGATCCCACTGGTTAAAGAGTCGTTGTCCTCCATCGACACTTGCTGATTATCGAGATCAACCTCGTGTAAAGGAATCCTAGAACGTCGCAAACCTCCAGTATCTGTCAAATCGGAGTTGAGCCCTACCCAAGCAAGATCTTGCCACTGTCCACTCTCGTCCTGAACCTGAAGTGCATCCATCACCCAAGATCCCCTTTCCGAACCACTGGTTGGAAGCCTCAACGGTAAATACTGCAAATCGGCTCCATCTGCTTCAAACACCAACTCTGTGTCGGCAGTAACACGCTGATACAGTTTACTTCTGGTGTTGAACACTTCAATGGTTCCCTCTGCACTCACAGGTTGCATGCGGAAACTTGGTCGCACCATGTCCCCTTCAGTGGCAGGCATAAATGACAAACCACTGAATCGCTGAAAGTGCTGCCTCTTATCCAAATCACGACCGTGAGCAAATGCGATCGCCCGATATCCTAAGCCAGCTTCATCTCGACCGTCTCGATAACAGCTCATCCATTTGTCGTAATCCATATCCGAGACGGATGTTCCTTGAGCAGCAACGTGGTACCGGTCCTTGGTCTGCCACTCACTTACGGCCCTCACATAATGCCCCGGAAATCCCAATTCCTCTTGCAACAAACGATCTTGTCGCAGCATAGCCCTGGGGTCGAGCCCCAAACGCTGTAAGGCATCGGATCGATCCGCTAAAACGTCTGTTGCAACAATCCGAGTTCTAAGACGCCCTCGTTTCTCGGTTACGACATAGGTTGCGTCCGCTTCACCATCTTGAGTTTCTGTAAACAATACACCACCACCAACGGGTTCTAAATTGTAGATCAACTTTTGAACACGCGGATCAGCAGACAAAATCAATCCCTGCTTAATATCGACCGAGTAATTACTTCGTTGAGCGGCAATGGGAGCCATCTTTGATCGTTCTTGACCACCCCATCGAACCATGTGATTGGCAAATGTCCACGCATCGGCGCGCTCTGGGAATCGAACAGATAAATCTCCATCGCCGACAAAGACAATCCCTACCACTCTTTCAGATACCGGTGCTTTCCCCGTATACACAGGTATGAGCATCCCTTCATTCAAACGAACATCACAAACACCATCTTTAAACTGCACCTCTTCCGTGACCCTGTAAGCAGTGTCTCCCAATCGAAGCTGACCTGCTGCTTTCCACCACTGTTGAAGAGCCTCCGGCTCTACTGGAGGCGCAGCATCACCTGGCTCCGAAGAATTGGATACCTCTTGAGCAGATACCGTTCCGCAAATCCACGCCACACACCACATCAAGAATCCCATTGTGTTCGTCTCCATAATCTGATTGTCACCACCGCATTGATCATCACAAGTGGCTACAGTTAAATCAATCACTTAATTGCTCATGGCTCAATTGTAGCCATCTTCAGTCAAATTCCCAATTCTTTTCCTTGATCTTCTAACTAAATGACATGCTTATATTGTACAATCTGAATCGTTTTATATACAATTCTAGTAATTCGTCTATATGCATCCAAACACCCTCTCATGGAGCCAAACGTGCCAGTAGAAATCGAGCGCAAATTCTTGATAGCCAAAGAAACATGGCGTACATCCGTTCAGCGTTCCATCGAGATTCGTCAAGGATACCTTTGCAAAGATATCGAGCGTACAGTTCGCATCCGTACGTGGGATAAAGATGGAAAGATCACAGTCAAGGGCAAAAGTATTCGTGGAGCAAGGGCTGAATATGAGTACGACATTCCATTTGATCACGCTGTGGAGATGCTGGATTCGCTGTGTTTACCAGGAGTGGTCCACAAACGTCGGCACCTCATTCAAATTGATGAATACACTTGGGAGATCGATGAATTCTTCGACCACAATCAGGGGCTTCTCTTGGCAGAGGTAGAATTGCCAACCATTGATGCCAAGCTCAATCTTCCAGACTGGATTGGACTTGAAGTGACCACAGATCACCGATTCAAAAACTCTCACTTGGCCAGTCACATCGTCGATGTAGAGTCTATACGACTATCAAACTCATAATAGATGTTTATGACTACCACTAGGTGAGAACCTTTTGAATTGCTTCCTTAAGTTCATTGCTTCTAAAGGGTTTGACTAGAAGATGCTCATTGTGTTGCAATGCTTGGTTGCGACTGGCATATCCCGTGATGTACAAAATAGCAGACTCCAACCCTACCGTTTGTAGTGCATTGACCACTTCAAATCCATGTTCATCTCCCAGCCGAACATCACATACCACAAGAGATATCTCCGACTCCCTAGATACGACTTCTAGAGCCTCCACTCGAGAGCCAACATCCAATACAAGCCAGCCCAAATTCTCCAGCAGAAGTTTCACAGAATCTCGAACCAACTCCTCATCATCAATCAGCAATGCCATACCACGATGCTTGCTCGGCTCCATAGACCCAACGGCAATATTTAAACGATCATCTTGAACCATTGGAATCCACAATTGGACAACGGTCCCCTCACCCAAACGACTGGATATGTCCAATGTTCCACCAGCTTGATCAATTAAACCGTGGACTGTCGATAAACCAAGACCAGTACTACCACGAACACTAAAGTACGGCTCAATGGCTCGTTCTTTCGTCTCATCGTCCATACCCACACCGTTGTCTTCAACCTGAATACACACAGTATTCATGTCATCCTTGATGTGCCTCCTGATGGAAACAGATACCTTGATTGCACCAGTTTCTTGACCCTCAAATGCCATCGAAGAATTTCGAACTAGGTTCAACACCATTCTCTCAACCTGATCAAGGGGGAGCTTTACGATGGCTGATTCGTCGACGACTGCAATTGTCAGTTGTACATGGCTCGGCAATACTTGCTTCAACATGCCCTCCATATCTGTCACAATCGCATTCACATCCACCGGTGACTCTTTGATGGGCAACCCCTTCGCGAAAAATAAAAGCTGCGTGGTCATGTCTGACATATGTCTAGACACAGACAGCATCGTCTCTATACCTTTGGCGCATTTATCACTGGGAGATGCCGTTGTCAGTAGATCGTCTCCTATCCCAGTGATCACCATCAAAGCGTTGTTAAAATCATGAGCTACACCACCAGCCATTCGAGACAACGACTCCAATCGCTGTTCCTTCTGCAACTCGGAGGCCAATCTAGCCCGTTCGGCAATGAGTTTCTCTCGTATGCGGCGTGTAGAAATAATTTGCATGAGTCCATCTACAAAGAGACTGTACGCAATATCCACATCAAGTGACAAGGCTTGGATTTCACTATCGGACAAACTTTTATTCTGAGGCCACAATACGTCTCCTTTTGGAATGACATCGACAAAAACAGACCAACAGGCTTGTTCGATTTGAGTCAAAGGAACGTCTTGCAGCGCCATCAGCCCCAAATCGGCCACTTTTGCCTGCTGTTGCTGAGACAATTGCAATTGATGATTTGATTTCTCAAGACGCTGCTTATTCTGAAATGCTGATTTCCAAGCCAATCGATTGGATAAATCTACGGCCACTACATAGGCACCCCAAGCTGGAATACTAAAGAATACGAACAATTGCACGATGTGTTCTGGTGGGACAAACGGATCTATCGGCAATCCAATCATCGGTCTAAGCGCATCTCCAAACAATAAAATCACGATTCCACTGAGGAACACAGCGCCAATATCGATGAGGGCTCCTCGAATCCCAAGAAATCCACCCGCAGTAATGACCGACGCCAAATAGAGAATCCCTGTTGAACCACCAATCGTTTGCGTCCCCAGAAGCGCGAGATTCCCAGAAAGCACCAATCCTCCCGCGTGGAGTGTCGTCGATAAAACTATATTTCCGCGCCGCCACAAAAAATACCCATTAATGGCACCCACTATGCCTAAAATAGCCGCAATCGATACGGCCTGATGCTCACCCCAAATCATCGCCGGAACCAAAATTATGAAGCCGATCACCCCGACAGTTGCGAAGGCAGTGTTGGCGACCAACGTTGCACCATGATTTGTCGGGAGTTGGTCTGGATGGTTGTCCAATGTGAAGTATTGTCGAAATAACTCTTTCATAGGTGTAAATATACCACTTGGTGGACTGGATATGATTCAAAAGATTTCAGCTGAAAAAAATCCAATCGCTAAATAGACGGAATTGCATGAATAATTTCTTGGGACCGCCTGTGTTGTACAGCAGTCCGCTTAGGGGAATATCCAAAATGATTCTCAAATGGCATCACTTGTTTCGCTGCGATGTCAATCATCCAACGGTCTCCATACGCGGCAGCCAAATGCAATATAGACGTCAGTGGTCTCTGGATCCAAGTTTGGGCGATTGCAAGTCCCAACGCCGGTGGGAAAAATAGTTCTAGATTCGTACCCTCGTCATCCAACCATGAGTGGTCTTCATAGTGACGAAAAGCTATCGGAAGTTGCATAGCCTCCAACCAGGGTGACCAGCTCCATGTATCAGAGGTGAATAGACCAAAAACAGTTCGCAAGGCGGGTCTGAATAGATCTCCTGTCAGCATCAGAACACCACCATACTTCTCGGATACAGATTCAGAGTAACGAAAGTCTTGTTCGTCGGTTGTGGAGAGGCTCTTGAAGTTTCGCTCACCTTGCCACAAGGCTATTTGAAGCACTGGATGTGCTTGCCTCGAGGCGATTGCATGGGGTGCGATCGACTGAAGATTACCATCATCTTTTCGAAGAAGCAATCCGATACCGAGGGGAAGTTCGATATCTGGAAGTACACGTGGTTCAACATCAGAATCGACGTACAATCCACCCATTTGATACAAGATGCGAAGACGAAGCAAATCAGATGCGTTGGCGTGAAAACCACCCTGGAGTTGCTCAAGTACCATCTCCTTTTCGCTTCCCCACAGCACGTACTGTTCTTCAAGAACAGACCTATATAGAACACCGTTTTGCTCACACCACTGATGAACTTGCTTTCCCTGAATATCTGATCTGTCTGTCCACAAATAGACTTCCCACGTAGGATTATTCGCTGTCCAATCAATGATGTTCCTACGATAGGGCTTACTCTGTGTATTTGGGGGAATAGAACCCAACCAGATCAAATGCAACCGCTGTACACATTGAGACACAGCAACTTATGGTGTTTGAATTTGTGAAGGCGTTTCCAAAACAGGGATCGGTTCCACCTCCTTTTCGAAAGAAATATCTTGAAGCAAGGCACCCAGCTGATTCATATGCTCACCATATAAGGCCCAATTCCCAGCCCGTTGCGCTTCGATGGCAAGTTCAAACAGACGATTGGCCTCCGATACACGGTCACTGAGAGAGCGACTCGAGTCCAACCCCACCACAGAATCTTGAAAGGAATTAGATTGAAGATCTTCTTGAAGGAGACCCACCGACGGTCGTTTCTTCGATGTGGTACTACCAAACACCTTCGACAACGCAGTAGCCAAGTCCTCTTCCATGACAATTCGATTTTCGTAAGCAACAATCACACGCTTCAGTTCAGGCATTTGACTCGATTCTGCTTGTAGATAGAGGGGTTCAACATACATCAATGAATCTTCAATGGGAATCACAAGAAGATTTCCTCTAACAACGGCAGAACCAGACTGAGACCAAAGGGTGATCTGCTTTGATATCTCCGGGTCTTGATCAATTCTCGACTCAATTTGACGGGGACCATAAATGAGCTTTTGCTTTGGAAACTGATACAACACTAGGTTTCCGTACTGATCACCATCGGAGCGAGCCGCCAACCATGAAATCATATTGTCTTTGCCTTGTGGAACAAATGGAAGGAGCAACACAAATTCTGCAGCCTTTTCCTCCGGGAGTTTCATGATGAGATAATACGACTCCATCTGTCTTTCTTTTCCGCTGTACAATTCTGTCGGAAGACTCCACATGTCCTCTTTATTGTAAAAAACGGTCACATCATTCATATGATATGAACGATACATGGAAGCCTGTACATCAAAGAAATCTTCTGGATAACGGATATGAGAACGCAAATCCTCTGGGAATTCTGACATCGATTTGAAGACCGTTGGAAAGGAAGACTGGTAGAACTGGACGAGTGGATCTGTCTCATCGGCCACATAAAAATCCACTGACCCTTCATACGCATCAACGACAATCTTGACAGCATTCCGCATATAGTTGAATCGACCTCGTGGAAACGGTTCGGAATAGGGAATGTCATCGGTCATTGTATAGGCATCTATCATCCACATAAGTTTTCCTTCGGACACCACCAGATATGGATCTGTATCGAAACTTAAATAGGGTGCGATCATTTGAATTCGATCAGCAATGGTACGGCGGTAAAGCAGTCTCGATTCCGGAAGCAGGTAGTTGGACAGAATGATCTCAATGTCACCAAAATACCAGGCATACAATAAACGCTGAGTGAAGGAACCTAGAGAAACACCTTGCTCTCCCTGATACTTTGTAGTGACATTCTCATCTCCTTTCGGATAATCGAACTCTTCCACATCTCCGTTGACAACAATGTACTGATTCGTCAACTCTCCATAATAAATCTCTGGACGATCAACTGTTATATCAATCGTACTTTGCGGCGGAATATCTTTGATAAACAGCGATGGCTGCCCCTCTTGGCTGACTTGATTGACTGGACTCATCGTCAAACCATAGCCGTGGGTGTACTGAAAGTGGGCATTGATCCAAGACTGCGCCTGGGCAGAGACATTGCCATAATTCATTTCACGTCCGGACAGCATGACTTGTCGAAGCTCGCCGTCAATCATGTATCGATCGATATCAACGTCATAAAAGTCGTAGTACGTGCGAATCTCCTGAAGCTGGCCATACGTCGTTAACAACGGTCTATCATCCCAAATACGAATATTGTTGATGGTCAGTGGATTGTCTTGAACCGTTTCCCAATCCAGTTGCTCATCGACCTCAAACGGTTTCACTTGAATTCGATCTAGTGCGTACGCCCATTGTGTGGTTGCAATATTCTCTTCTAAGTAGGGGCGCTCATACTCAATCTCATTGGGAGCCACCATAAAATTCTGAATGACTTCTGGCCAAATCCAGACACAGAGCCCACGCAAAATGAAATAGGTGAATAGTGCCGTTGCAACAGATGACCCAGACCTTTCGGTTCGCGAGCGCAACAACCAAACCGCGACTCCTACAGACACGAATGCCATAATCCAGTACGAAGGAAGTCGTGCATTCAAATCAGCGTATCCAGCACCCCAAACCAACCCTTGCCCTTGTGAGAACAGAACATCATAGCGCTGAAGCAACCAATCGACTCCTATCAGCACAAAGAAGAAGGCGCCTTGTGAGCGCAAGTGTTTATTGGCAACATCTGTAAAACCCTCTTCATACCCTCCGCCAAACAATATATCTCTCGCCAAGTGCTGAACGGTCGTAATGAGTAGCGTAATGAAAACCAAAAACTGGGCCCAATTCGAGGTAATATCAATCAACGGAAGCTGGAATACATAAAAACCAAAATCCCAACCAAACACGGAGTCCGTTTTATTAAAATCAACTGGATCCAATAGAGCCAACCCATAGAGCCACTGATCAGAAGCAAAGTTTGCAAAAGAAATCGCCGGCAACAACGATAGAGCATATCGAGCCCCTTTAAACACTGCCGCCCAACTCTCTTCAGACAATTCAATTTCAAAGTGATCCTCTATGTAGATCGCTTTAAAACGATCACTTCGAGCAGCCAAACCGATTTGCCAAAAGATATAGCCAAAGCTCGCAGCAAAGAACAATACCCATAGAATAAACTGCATCATCAATTTGGTTTTAAAAAATCCTAAATAGCCAACACTGGAAAACCACTGCCAATCCACAATAATGGACAATACCGAACCCAGCCCCAGCCAGGTCAAAATGATTGTCCAAAGAATCAAACGACGTTTTGTAATCATACGAAGCCTCTATTATTTCTATTTTCGTAACACAGACCAATATAAAGTCGATGACCACAAGCGCCTTATTGAATACACTCAGCCCGATTATCCCCATAACGACGTTTATATGGGACATAAGTCATACAGGAATCTTCGACACAAACCTTCTGACAGGTCTCATAGATATCTGTATGCACTCGTTCTGCACATTCACCGGTGGTGAGATCACACACTCTATTGTACACTTCCTTATCTGGCTTTTCGTCTTGGGAATGCAAGGACGTGATTAGAGATTTCGGAGCTCCTTTGGCCCAAATGCCAGCTTTGTTGTCAATCCCCACCTGTAAAGATGTCATATCCGCAGCGGGCGCGGGACCTCCAATCGAGAACGGATGAGCATAGCCGTTTTCAAGCATCGCTCTTCTCAATCCTGGACAGTCCACCAATACCCTGCCATATCCACCACCTTTTTTGGTGTCCACGCACTCCCAAACCGTTTTAGAAGCGAAGACACCGGATTCTTTTGCAAATGCAAACAATTCTTGCTCCGTCCACTCTCCCCATTGATGTACCGGTCCATATGACTCCAGAGTATTGTATCCAGATAGACGAGCCTTTATTTTGGTACCGTCTGCTGCCTTACCGTGAAAAGTATCTCCATCGTCCCAAACTACAGAAATGGAGACACCATCTAATACAACCGATGGTTCAACCTTATTATTTTCGGCTTGGTCAGCAACTTGCTCCACCTTCTCTTTCACAACCTGTGACTCAGACATCTGAGTCGGTTCCTTTTGACTACACGCCATCAACAACCAAATCATCATTTCCTCCTACATGAAACAAAATCCTCTCGAGCACGCTATAACACATGCTCAAGAGGATTACAGATCTACGGCCAACACGCAAACGTACACACACCAAATTTCAAACGATACTATCGACGATACCTACTTATCAATGGAGACAACATTTCCATCTATATCTTTGAGCGCTTTACAAAATCGGACATCCAAAGATTTTCCACGCAAGGGACCAGAGCACGTCAAGATGACACTTACTGCGCCTTCGATGGTATGGTCATTCCGCTCAACTGACTTCTTGGATTCTATTGTCACCTTTACAATGGGACCAACAGATTTTTTGTCCACCAATACTTCATAACTGGATCCATCGAGCAGCAGGTCTTGCTGTATATCCATCGTCTTAGAGAAGACGACTTTAACCTTATTCACATCAACCAAACCACAGGTTCGAACCTGAGGATGATTCAATGACCGCTTCAACTTTTTTCCGGCTCGGAAAACAGGAATTCTACGAACAGGTACACTGAGCGGATCGCCAGTCTTTGGGTTGCGCCCGTCAAAAGATCGCCGCTCAGACACTTGGAAGGTCCCAAAATCAGAAATGGTGACCTTCTTACCTTCCTCTAATGCTTCCGCTATCGTCTCTGTCACAATATTGATATACCGAGCAGCATGCACCTTTGGTATTCCAGCCTCATTTGCCAACAAGATAGTTAAATCATTCTTATTCCAACTGGCTTTAGTTTTAATATTTTTAATTTCAGTCATCATATACTCCAATCCAACACCTTCTTTTAAAATAAACAAGGTATAGAATACTCTTTTTTGATTCTCAAAATCTATGATATCGTCTTTGTAGCAAAATTAAAGTATTTTTTTAGATTTTTCAATATTATCAAATAAAATCCAAAAAATACTTTAGTTATTATAATTAAATGCAAATTAAATCGTCAAAAATCCCATCGTGCACAAAACATTTGACTGTTCTATTTCTGTACATCAATGATAAAGTCATGGATGAATAGTATTCGAAATCCACAAGCTCAACAGCATCACCCTAAGAGATGATGACGCAGGTCTCTTTCCGACTCAGTAACGCCATACATATTATGTTCAATGAATGCAGTGCTGAACCGAGTGAGGCTTAGTCGTGACTGTTAATGCTCTCTACACATTGCTTCACACAGTCAATCGCTTCATCTTTTGCACCGTAGTAAGCAATGGGGTGAATGGTATTGTCATCCAGCTTAAGCTGTACAATCCACGTTTTTTTGCCCCCGATGGTCTTTTGCTCAATGTAAATGTGTTTGAGCGTGTCAGGGTTTACACTTGCACCAGATACCAACTTTACCAACATGATGTTCTCCTAATATGGTTGTCTTTAGTTCAATCGTACCAGTCATCCAAACCATTGTCAGGCACCCATTCATCGGAATCATCTTCGATGAATCCTGTCACTCTAGGGACAGACTTTGGTGCCACCGCCTCAACAGCCTCTTGCTCTACTGACACAGACTGCGCCGGTGTGGCGTTTTTAGATTTTGATTTAACACTGGATTTTGATGATTTTTTAGTCTTCTTTTCAACCACTGGTTCCGGAGCCTCTTCTGACTCTGTATACGGCTGTTGAATTTTGGGTTTTGAAGCCTTCGATGGTGATTTTGACTCTACATCTTCTGAGTACATACCCCAAGAACTCGACTCTTCTTCTGCCGGTGGCGCCGGTTTGACAGGCTCCTCCTCGGATGAGAACCCGAAAGAACTCGACTCTTCCTCAGCAGGTGGTGATGCCTGCTTAGCAGGTTCTTCCTCAGACGAAAACCCCCAAGAACTCGACTCTTCTTCTGCCGGTGGCGCCGGTTTGACAGGCTCCGCCTCCTCAGAAGACATATCCCACGAACTGGACTCTTCCTCAGCAGGTGGTGATGATGGCTGAGCGGGTTCTTCCTCAGAAGACATATCCCAATCGGATGACTCTTCATCTTTAGCGGTTTCCTCGACAAAAGATGGAATCTCTACAGAGTCGAGTTCTTCACCATTCAGCAATCTCGTACATCTATCTGCCAGCGACTCTGCTTCCATTCGAGTCGCACATCGATCCAACATCAATTCGGAATCGTCATCCAATTTGATGACCACAACAAAAAATGTCTCGTCGTTCAATGTGGTCGGCAAAACCTTGATCAGCTTTACTGTATCAGGGTTGTTGATGATTTTGCCTTCCGGAAGCAGTACCATAGTTATTCACTGTCCCAATCTGATGACTCTTCATCCACGGCATCTGTGCCCACACCATTCTCTGCATTGTTGATCAAATCTGTACACCGATCGGCCATTTGAATTGCATCCTCTTGACTGGTACAATTTTTGATCATCAACTCCGAGTCATCATCTAGCTTTACAGCCACAACAAACAACTGCTTGCCACGGATAGTACTGGGCATTATCTTTACCATTTTAATGGTATCGGGATTGTTAATCGCACGTCCTTCTGGCAACAAAACCATCATGATTCACCTCATCAAGTTCTGAGCATCATCCTACACTGTTTGTAATCAAATGCACTCTATTCTGTTGTAACAACCAATCTGAATTTCAGCATAAACAAAGCCAAAATTTGCCTATTTTCGCATTAGGAAACAAAATGCGCTGGTTTCATGTGATAGACTGATTTACAATTGATGACAAAACTTCCTTCTTGGTGTGATATGCCTTACTCTACACAATCCTCTTCCGGTCGATATGATCTTTCCGGTATCAAATTTGCACTGGTCTATCCTCCATATGGTCCTGTGAAGAATGAACCTGGGATCAAAACTGTCAAAGAGAACTATGGGATCTTTCCATCCCTGTCATTGCTGTACGTAGCTGGTATCCTTGAAAATGTCGGTGTAGAAGTTCTATTTATTGATGCGCACGCCGAGGATCTCACCCTAGAAGAAACGGTCCGAAGACTGAATGAGTTTGGTCCAGACTTTATTGGCTATACCCTCACCACCTATTTGTTCTTTCAGTCTCTAGACTGGATTAAAGCAATCAAAGAACTGGTAGATGTTCCTGTTGTTGTAGGCGGTGTTCACCTGTCCATTTATGCTAAAGAGACTCTTGGGTACAAAGATATCGATTATGCCGTCACCGGTGAAGCTGAAGAATCCTTACCGAGCCTGTTGAAGGCCATCACTAAAAAAGAAGACCTGTCTTTGGTGCGCGGGATCGCCTACAAAAGAGACAATGGCGAAGTTGTCGTCACTCCACGAGAAGCTGAGGTCGATGTCAACGAATCGCCGTTTCCAGCTCGGCAGCTCTTGGACAATGAGATCTACTACTCCTTCATTTCAAAGTATAAAAACTTCAGTGTGTTCATCACCTCTAGAGGGTGTCCGTACAAATGTATCTTTTGCGAACAAGGCTCGAAAACATTCCGTCCTCGCTCCCCAAAGAATGTGGTCGATGAGTTGGAAATGTGTGTCAAAGAGTTTGGAATTCGTGAGCTCGACTTTTTCGACTCGAGTTTCACCATTCGAAAGCAGCGGGTCATCGATATCTGCGACGAGATCAAACGTCGCAAGTTGGATATCGTTTGGGCAGCGAGAACCCGGGTCGACTGTATTACCGATGATGTTTTGAAGGCTATGGCGTCTGCTGGGTGTACACGTATCTATTACGGAATTGAAAGCGGAAATCGGGAAATTCTGCACACTCTCCGTAAGTCCACTTCCATTGATATGTACCACGACGTGATCAGCCGCACCAAGAAACACGGCATCCACACCTTTGGGTACTTCATGCTCGGAAATCCATACGAGGATGAAATCAGCATGCGTCAAACCATTCGCTTGGCTCTAGATCTCGATCTTGATTACGCACAGTTCTCCAAAGTAACTCCCATGCCGGCAACAGAAATGTACACCATGCTGCTCAGAACGCATGGTCGTGATTACTGGAGAGAGCACATTGCCAACGGTACAGACGAACCGATCCCTAGACCACTGTGCGATCTGACAGATGCAGAGATCGAACGCTGGACACGATTGGCCTATCTGCGTTTTTACTATAGACCAAGTTACATCATGCGCTCTGTATCTCGACTCAAGAGTCGAGATGAGTTCGTGAGATCTGCAAAAACAGCTTGGCAAATGTTGCTCAATCCACCGAGCGAAGAAGGAATGGAAGTGGTTGGCTGAGGCACTTTTCATCGCATTGTGTTAGACTGCTCAAAACAGTTTACTCAAGCAGACTTTGGAGGTCTCATGAAATGGTTGCCACTTGCCCTCGCCTTATCTTTGTCTCAGATTGGATGCTCTGACCCATTTGGAGATGCTCAGCGGGTCAACACGGTAGAGGCATATGATCAGTTCATCAAAGAGAATGGAAAGTCCTCACGAGTCTTCGAAGCACGCTTGGCTATTGAGCGCTTGATGGTTGAAAAGGCTCGCGAAAGCCAAAAGGTTGAAGACTTTGATGCCTACTTAAAAAAGTTCAAAAAGAATCCTCCATCTAAGAAAACCTACGCAGACATGACCAAAGAGCGCAAAGAGGCTCTCTGGGACATCGCACTTGAAAGCAACGCCATTGCAGATTGGGAAAACTTTATCGAACAATACAAAGTAGAATCCCCAAAAGATGTTCGCATCGCCAAACAGCGCTTGGAAGTGGCCAAATATTTAGCCAATCTCAAGATGGATCCAATTGAAAAGACTCAAATCAATCTGTCTGGGGATGAAAATGGTCCCTTGAATGGATGGGAATTCTCAACTCGCATTACCAATGCTGGGGATCGAGACATCAAATCCCTCCGACTTCGCATCTCCTTCTTAGATGTCGATGGACTCATCGTCGATCGCAAAGACTTCACCGTGATTGGTTGCGGGGACTACTGTCAGCGCATGTTCGTCTTTGAAGATCCTTCCTACGCCAAAGCAGATCCAGAATT
>CAJWHX010000017.1 GCA_913040875.1 uncultured Pseudomonadota bacterium
CTACAAATTCAGCCAGCCAATATTCTTCCATTAATACATCCCTAGAAGTCTCATCCACTTGAATACGAGCCTGTCGATACTCAACGATTTGGGGAGCATCTGTGGGAGAAATTGCCATGTTTCGTTGTATCTTGTCGCCAATCTTCAGTTGAATAGAACGCAGGCTGTGATCAATTGTGACCATAGACGGCCGTGAACCATCTGCGCTTGGGTTGAAATCCCACTGAGAAGATTCATCTTTCCATTCCGCCACTCGAAACTTCGAAGCATGGGTCAGCAACTTTTTCACTCTTTCTTCTTCGACCAAAGCCCCATTCAGTTCCCAATGTTGATCCAACTTGAGAGTCGTGGTCTCATCACCCACTGTTATACTCAACTGATTCAACCCAGAAGACGATTCAAGAAAATCCAATAGAAGTGGATTTCGAACTTGAGCGGTGGAAAATGAGTAGTCTTCAAGCAAACCATCTCGTGCGATCACTAGTTCAGTCAAACCATTCACAGAGAAATATCTCAGTCCATCCGAGATGGAAGCACCAATCTTCAGTTGGAGGTCCACTCCAGCACCTGAAATGACGACGGATACGCTTGGAGTATCCAAGCCAGACTCAGCATCGGACACCTCAACAATGCCTTTATACCCCTTGGACTTCAATGCCAGATACCGTCCAAGCAATCGCCGCATAAATTCTGATGAGATTGTTTCAGTCGGTTGGTCAGTGAACCCACCACTCCAGGATTGGAACTCGCCATTCAGATTTCGGTTGGCAACCCAAGTACGACTAGACGTTCCCAGACTCCGTTCTTGAACGAACGATTCTGAGAGTACAATCTCTATTGAATCTGCAGATTTTAAATCAAACTGTACAAAATGTTCCGCTCGAAACTCACTCAGTTCAGAAGCAAAGAAATCGACGGATGCCTTTGCCACTGTCAGGACCGCACCCTTATGAGGACCCGAGAGTGGCATCATGTAATAGCTGACACCTGTGGGATTGGCGCCTCCAACGAGTAAAGACTCCTTCTGCCCTCCGCGCAAAGACAAATCAACCTGGATCGCATCTTTTCCAAGTCCATAATTATCGAGGTCTACGGGATCGCGCTCCACAATACTTCGGGCTTTCAAACGGTGAAGCTGATGCTTGCTTCGATTGACCATCGTTGTTGAGGCTTCGTTGCCAGCCTGCACAAGGGTCCAAGTCCCATTGGTTTCAATCATTCTCACTTCTTGATCTGGCTGATGAATGACGACCTCGTGAAGCGATTGCTTTTCAAAATCAAAGATGGGAACATCTAGACCTGGAAGTTCTGGTTGATGTTGAGTCCACCAGTAGACTCCGCCCAAAAGGATGCACAGTATACCAAGAATCCGACCGTTCATCTTCACCTCCGACGTCGCCAAGACAGAAATCCGCCGAGAGCAATTAGGAATGGTAAGGGAACCAACAGCAGCACTCGAAGGACATCCAGCTGAGGTTTTGTGATCAACACCTTTGTTGGCGTTCGGTATTTCGAGGCGGTTGTCTCCGATGTGTCCATCAACCAATCCAACAACACTTCAGCAAAAATCACATTCGACGGGATATCTTCTAGCATGCCATTGGTTAGCCAATCGATATCGCCCATCACCAAGATCCGAGTCGAAGCGATACTCTCTTCAAGCAAACCACTTCCCGATAGCAACTCTACACCGCACACCAGGCTCGCGGGACCTCTCCAGTCGATGTCCCCATCAAACTGTGGTGCTGAGGTGGTTGGTGTTCTTTCGACCCACGCTTGCGAACGCAAATTCGAAAAGGAGGTTTGACGAATGCCACTTTGTTTGGATGCTGTCAGCGAAAATGCGGATGTCCGGCCCAAAACAACAGACCGCTCTTCTGACAACAGCGGTATGTTGACCTCATTCGGCTCTAAGGACAAAATGGGATGGTCCCAGTGATTGGACTGTGTTTTGGTCTCAGCCACCACCCCTTCAAGCACCTCAATATTGAACGGCATTAAGAAAGTCTCGTGAGCATCTGAACTCGAAAACCACACTCGCCCTCCCTGTTGTACGTACTTCAATAAAAGTGACTGCTGTTCATTGGACAACATCGACAGCGGTTCGAACACAAAGACAGCGGCTGCATCTACTGGAACAGAAGTCTCCCTGAGTAAGTTGAGTTTCTTAAGTTGTACCCCTTGATTTTCCAATAGAGCATGAAATCCACTGAGCCCCGTTGTGGAGCCATCGTACAATGAACGTTCCCCATTTCCATCTAGGGTATACGCCACTTGCACAGTGGGAAAAATCAGTGTTCTCAAAGCCTGTTGGAGAATATCTTCTCCAATAAACTGAATCCCAGTTTGCCCCATTTGCTGAAGAAACATTTTTCGCTCTGGAATGACCAGAGTCACCCCCTTCCATGTGAGTGCAACCGCCCCATATTGTGTCACTCCCAATCGTTGGGCCAACTCTCGTTCTTTATCCAGATTCTTGATCTTCCACTCGATAAGGCCTGATGCTCTTCCCAACTGCTGCATTAAATCAACCATATACCGGTCTCGAAGGTCGGCATCGGTTCGGGATGGTTGCGCCTCAAATACGACGATGCTTAGAGACTCGTCAATTTCATTCAACAGCTGCTGTGTCGGTACAGAGAGAGTATACTGAGATTCACTGGACAGGTCCCAGTGCAGTCCGTTGTCTTTCAACAGCTGGGATGCAAACCACAGACTCCCCAAAAGTGCCAGACCTGTTCCAAGCGCTGTTTTTGTCCATGCCCCTTTTACTGACATCGCTTCCACTCCAACACTCGTTCTGTCATCCATAAGAAAAACCCAGTCCCACCAACAAACCAAAAGACATCGGACAGGGCCAAAATGCCCTTACTCAACGGAATCAAATGTTGCATGAGAGATAGGTCTTGAAAAATTTGACGTACCCAAACGGTGTCTACGGTTTGACCAAGAGAATCCACCATCCAAAAGGGCAACAACAATACCGCACCCAAAAGTCCCGAGGCAATTGGCTCTTTGGTCAGTACGGATGCAAATATTGCCACCGACAAACAAAAGGACAAGCAGAGTCCTTGTCCAATTAAGGCCGATACTATCGCCCCCCAGTCTGGAGTACCAAACCACGCCAGTATCAGTGAACAAAGAACAGAACTAAATACAATCATGGTGCTCAACAGAAACCCCATCAAAAATTTCCCAACCACAAACGTCCACAATGAACCCGGCAAGGTTAGCATCATCTCTAAGGTTCCTTGTTTCTCTTCCTCTGCAAACATCCTCATGCCCAGCATGGGCATCAATACGACATTGGACAGAGCCAAGTTCACCGTCAGCAAGCGTAGATTGGGCTCAGATGAGACAACCAAACCAAGGTAAAAGAATAGCCCAACCAGCAATGACGACACAAACCAAAAGACATACACAAGAGGCGAGGCAAAAGCAACCTGCAATTCTTTTGTCAACACGGAGATCGTTTGTCTAGACACACTGGCAAGACTCATTGTTCAACCCCAACAACATGTAAAAATATATCTTCAAGTGAAGGTTCTTCCCATTGATACCCATCGATGAAAACGTCCTGCTGATGGCACCATTGAAGCACGTTCTGTACAGTCGTTTGATCAGTAAACACCTGCACAACAACGGATTCGATCGTCGAAGATTTCAAACACACCTTCTCTATACCATCCAGATCGGCTAGACGCTTTAGGAATCCATCGTTCCATCCTTCAGCGGTGATCGACAACGACAAAAACCCACCCCCATTCTCCTGTCCCAATTCTAGCAGCGTTCCAGACTGTGCGACTTTTCCTTGATGAAGAATGATGTGGTGTGTACACATTCGTTCTGCTTCTGAAAGCAGGTGTGTCGACAGTAAAATAGATGTCTCTTCAGCCAAAGCCTTCAACATTCCTCGAATTTCGACCATTTGTGACGGATCGAGTCCGGATGCGGGTTCATCCAAAATCAAGTACCGAGGAGAATGCAACAATGCCTGAGCCAATCCCACTCGTTGCTGGTACCCCTTTGACAGTTTCGATATCGACATCGACTCCTTGCCCAAGAGTCCAACCTTCTCAAGCGCATTACCAATGCACTTTCGAGGATTGGTCAACTCTCTAAACTGAGCCAAAAACTCCAAGTATTGACCTATAGACAACTGAGGGTACAAGGGAGGTTTTTCTGGTAAGTACCCAAGCATTCCTCGAACCAACTCAGGTTGTTCGACCACATTGTGTCCACCAATCGTCACGGTTCCACTAGTTGGTTGTAGAGCTGTCGACAGGATTCGCATGGTCGTTGTTTTCCCTGCACCGTTAACACCAAGAAAACCAACCACTTGATTTGATGGGGCCACAAAGTCCATACCATCTAATATCTGGACCGTTCCAAACCGTTTGGAAAGTTTTTCCACGACAATCACGACACCATCCCACGTTGAACTAAAGGATAAAACAGTGTACATACTCTATTGAAGACGGATAAACTATGCAACTCTTTACATTTTGGTTGTTTTTTTGGTGCAGTTTGGGTCAAGCCACGCCTCATCAATCCATTTATGGGTTTGATGAAATCGTAGTGGTCATCGAAGAAAACATCATCACCAAAAGTGATGTCACGAAAGAGATAGCCCTAACTGCAGCGCTACCGATTCATTCTACCATCCTCCAACGTATTCGAGAAAAGAACGCCCTTGAGGGTTTGATACTGCTAGAGTTGATCGCACAAATGGCTGGGGACACCAGTCTATACAAAGCCAAAGATGCAGACATCATCGAGAGGCTTGAGTTGTTTAAATCCCAATGGTCATCCCCCGTTGAGTATCAGTTTTTTTTAAATTCTATACACATCAACGAAGAACAAGTCAAACGAATCATTGAACGACATCTCGTTGCTGAACAGTATGTATACCGCAACCTCGGTGTGAAAAATAATACGAACTCTATCAAAGAAGAGGAAGACTTTCAAAACTGGGTGCTGTTAAATAAAGAAAAGATTTCGATTCGGTATCTCAATTGACCAACACGATACCATCCATTGAGAGATCGTGTTGTTGGTGGATGCAACACCGCACTGTTCATACAATCTCTAAACGTGTACGTACTCAACGCAGACACCGTATGGACTATGAACAAATAATTTAAACTCTATGATACAACCCAATAGTGACTCGATTTATCATCCATCATCGCTCAAACAGAATTCGAAACTTAAAGTTCTGAGTTTGCCCGTCGGTGAACCCAAACCGTTGAATCTTGGTTTTCATACAACTTTCAATCTCTGAGTTGGCAGAGCGCATCGCCTTGATGCGGACATTGGAAGCCTTTCCAGATGTCACCCTAAACTGTACTTCCCATTTTCCAGCTACAGTAGGGTCATTCTTCAAGGCTTTGGTATGACAATACCGTAGAGACTTCTTGAGTTTTGTAACGTCTCGATCGAGTTGTGCAGATTTATTTGTTGAAGATGCAGTGGGGGTTGGGGCTTTAGAGATTCGGCCTGGTTTCGCCGTTTGAAATGTACTGACCCCTCCCACTTCAACGACAGCAGGTTTTGATTTCTTGGTCCTTTTGGGTTGCTTGGAATTGGTCTTGGATTTCATTTTCGGTTCTGGTTTGTCTAGTGTGCCCGTTTTGATTTCAGGTACAAAGACCTCTTCAACCGGTGCCTCTTGTACAACGATTACCTCTTCATCTTTCGGGAAAATAGCCAATGCCGCCACTCCGATCACCAAAACCGTTGCAAGGATTGGCTTCCAATCCAGAGATTTCCTTGGTCTTTTTGGCAATGATCTACGGTCTGAAACGCTAGAATCATTCTTTTCAGAAATGGGCGAGATTCCGATTCCACCCATATTTTTTATTTCCCCGTCCTCATCATTATCATGGTCATCGAGAAAATCTTCTATCGAATCCTCATCGAACACCATCCCTTCATCGTTTTCCTCAACAGTGGGCTGACTGTCTAAATTAGAGATCTCAAATTCTTCTAGATTGTTCTCTTCAGTAGGAAGATCTATAGGAGGATCTATCTGTGATGGAGTTGAAACAGGAATATCTGGAACAACGATCCCTTCTCCTGTTGAAGATTCCTCTATTGATGAAGTCTGTATCGAACGGTTTAGGGCGATCGTTGGTTCATCATCAAAGTCAAACTCTCCATCATCAAAATCATGCTCAAAGGACTCGAGCGTAGTCTCTTTTGTCGACTCTTGAGTTGAAACTTCGGAACCACTTGGACTGGTCGCTTTAACAATGGGTTCGGTAACCTCTAAGGGCTCTGTGATATCATCTTCAAATACCAGCACTTCGTCTAGATCAACTTCATCTGTCAATAACTCTTCGGTGAACTCGTCTTTATCAGAATCATGATCCGTATCATTTCGTTGTACTGAGGACTGAAACTGCTCTGGCGTAAACATCCCCGTTGGTTCAAATTCAAGACAATCTTCTCCAATACTCCCTTCTATTTCCACAAAACAATTCGGGCACGCTCCACCATACTGCTCAATCTCCAGACTAATTGGGGCAGAACACTTTGGACACTTGGCCATACTCATTCCTAGAAAAAGGTTTAGTTGATTGTATTGACATTGATAGACAATGCCAGTATTCTACTAGGGAATTAACAAGGTTCGTACAAATAGGGTATCGGATTTTGTTTGTACTCCCAGCAGACAAAACTAAAATCCAAGACCTGAATAGTCAGTATATTTGCCTTGTACGAAATCGGTTAATCGTGATAGTGTACTTCAACACTTACTTTATTATATGGAGAAGGAACATGGGTTCAACTTTGGATTTTCTTGGTGCCACCATCGCTGACGCTCTCAGTCCACGATTTCGTCGTCCAGTCGAAGATATTATTTATGAAACCATTGACAGAAAACAAATCCCCACACGGACCGATTTTACTGAACTGCGGAACACAATTAATTCACTGCGGTCTCAATCAACTGGTGCCCAAAAGGGTATTGAGAAATTAAAGTCTGGTCTCGATGACATTGAAGAGAGTCTTCATGAACTGACGAATCGACTGTCGGATCTAGAGGGTCAAAACAAACGCCTCGCAGAAGAAAACACATCTTTAAAAGCCACCATGTCCGATAGACAACCGACGGAAGATACCAATGCAAATCCTGCTGACTCCGTATTGAGTTCGGACGTTTTAGAAGATTTAATCAATCGTATTGAGATACTCGAGTCTAACACCCAGAATAACTCCACACTCAAAACAAAGGTCGTCAACAGTACTCAGGCATGTAAGGTCCCGGGATGTGACACTCCTGTACGCGCAAGCGGTTTCTGCAACAGTTGTTATGGAAAATGTCGCCGAGGTACGTTGAGAGGATATGTTAGCTTTGCCGGTATTGCTACCACAGACTCTGGCTCAAAGGTCAATGTTGGGAAAGAACTTGGTGGAAAAGCATTCAGCGAACAAGATGGACAAATCGTGGTCGACTCTGAGGTTGTCTCTGGTCAATAAAGTCGACCAGAAAATACCGTAGTCATCATGCCGTAGTCATCATGTAAGTCACGTTTCTACTGTTCGGGTTCGGTCATCATTGACCAATCAGATTGGGGATCGTATTCCAAACGCGGTATCTAGACAGATAATCCCAATATTACAACAGGCGTGAAACAAGGCTCCGGCAAGTACACCATTGCTTTTCTCGCGCGACCATGCAAAGAGCATCCCAGGGAAAAAGGTCGCAAAGTGCCACCATTGAAATTGCACTATAGAATGTCCAAAGGCAAAAAAGAGATTGGCATAGACGGCACCCATCCCAATGTTGGTTCCCCATAGTTTCCATTTCCGCGGATACAACTCATTGAGTCGTGTTTGAAAGTACCCCCGATAGAAAAACTCCTCCGGAAGAGCGACATAGAAAATTTGATATAACACTGTCAGTAGAAGTTCTTTTGGCAAGGTGCCAATAAATGACTTGGACTCAATGCCCCAGATAATTGGCATACCATACGTGTAGTACAGCCAGTACAGTGGAATAAACCAAATCCAAATGTAAATATTCAATCGAAGTGTCAGGGTCCCCGCCTTCATCCATGCACTCAAATCTGTGAAGCCTGGAACGTACAATCGATACGCATAAGAGTCAACTTTACGTAGGGTACTCAACCAAACTGGAGCATATATGAACAATAAGGGGACCACGCCAAGAATAATCTCATGAACTCCAAACAACTTATGGGCAGCAACCAACATCCGAATTAGAACCAATACTCCGACCCACAACGCACACAACTCCATCCATACACGAACACGGTCTTTAAATGCGAATACTGTGGGCTCATCTCCCAATGTCTCGACCAAACTTGATGAACTATCGAAGGAACTTTGCATTGTCTGACCTTGGAACAAACTCAAATAAAGTGGTCTAATGACGCCTCAGTCTGTTGACTCTGATTCTTTCAGAGACCCATTACCCTTCTGATAGCCTTTTAGATCTAGGGTCACCCAACGAAATCCAACCGTCGTAGCCACATCATTAATGGTTGCACGAATAACGGGATTTAGGAGAAGTGCCATCTCCTCATTGCCAAGCTCGATTCGAACCATTGCTTGATCATCCACTTTATGCCACCGGGCTCTAAACTGTATGCACCCAACACTCCGGAGAGCACTTTCAACCTTTTGAACCTGCAATATTCTATCCAACGTAACTCTGGTACCCACAGCAAATCTAGACCCCAAGCAAGCAAATGACGGCTTGTTCCAAACGTGAATATTTCGATGCGCCGCTATCGTTCGAACCATCTCCTTGTTGAATCCAGCCTCAACCAATGGATGCCGAACTTCATTTTCCGACGCGGCTTCTAAACCAGGGCGATGGTCCCCAAGATCGTCAACGATTGTACCATCCAAGACCCAATTAACCCCCATCTTTTGCGCACGATGAGTCGCCAACCGAAAGAGTTCGGATTTACAAAAGTAACACCGATTGCCCTCATTCCTCGCATATCCCTCATCTTCAAGTTCATGCGTCTCCACTAGCATGTGTCGAATCCCACGCTTCTCAGTAAATTCTACAGCAATTGCTTGTTCCTCTGGGGGAAACGTCGGAGAGATGGCGGTGAGCCCAACTGCTTTATCGCCCAAAATCTCATGAGCGACATCCAGAACCAAAGCAGAATCAACCCCACCAGAAAATGCTACGACAACTTGACCCATGGTAGATAAAATCGCCTTTAATCTAATCAACGCATCCTGTGCGAGTGTATTGATAGACTTGTCATCTAGAATCTCATTCGAAACTTTTGGTGATGATGACTGTGCAATTGGCAAGGCAATACTCATAAAATCGGATACCATAACTGGTGTAGTCAGTTCATTGAACATAGGGTTGGTGCTACACAGTAACCGAAACCAACCGTTTTTTCCACCAAAGAGGTTTGTATTGTCAGCCCTGAGTGTTTTTATCCCCCTTCTAAACAGCGGACTACCTATCAATGACCCAGATGACTTGCTGAGTTCCGCAGATTGGGTGGGTCCCGCTGAAATCGAGTTCGTGAGCGCTCATATTCACATTGAGATTGAACTCGGAAATGAATGTCTAGAGTGCACCACTGAATGGAGACTTGGTTTTCGCTCTATCGATTCAGAAATATCTGCGCCAGAGGTCATGCTATCTCACACAATGACCGAAGTCTGGTGGGATGAGAACATCAATTGGCAATACCCAAACCACCTCGAAGATGGTCATCCATTTACTGAACAAAACTGGATATCTCATCAAGGAAATATCATCCGCTACACAATTCCTCTTTCCGAGCTTCCAGAAACCCTGTGGACAGGATTTGACATTGGTCTGTACAGGATTTCAACTGATGGAAACGATTGGTTTGGCGAAGAATGGAGCGATGATGTTCAACTGGATGAAGACGGTGATGCGCTAAATCACCTTGAAGAATACGCATATGGGACGCTGCATACAGATGCCGATAGCGATGATGATGGACTTCTGGATGGTGTGGAAATTAGCATTGGAACCCTACCGACACAATGCGACACTGATGGTGATGGACTCACTGATGGTCTAGAATTGGGTGTCACAAGACGCACTTCAGATACAAATGATGGATGTTTTATTGGTGATAGACAACCCAGTACTACAACCGACCCACTCGTCAAAGATTCCGATGGTGGTGGATTGGAAGATGGTGAAGAAGATGTCGACCAAGATGGCTTAATCGATCTATGGGAAACAGACCCACGCGATTCCAATGATGACATCGATGCAGACCAAGATGGCATCTTGGATGCACTCGAAGACCGTTGTGTGGAAGGCTTTTCAACAGATGCGGATGGGGACTCCTTACCCGATGTATTCGAAGGGTGGCTTGATACAGACGAAGACGGAACCCCCAACTTCTGCGATGATGATGATGACAACGATGGTATCTCATCCTTAATTGAAGGCGACTCCGACTGGGATGAAGATGGTATAATCAATGCGTACGATACAGATTCTGATGACGATGGCATCTTTGACGTCGATGAATCCATTCACGATTTGGATTGTGATGAACAACCAAGTTGGCTTGATGACAATCCACACGATGGTCCCTGTTCAGATAGCGATCTAGACGGACTGTACAACCCTGAAGAAGAAGAGTGCGGTACAGACCCGTTCAATCCAGATACCGATGGAGATGGGATCTTAGATGTGCATGACTGTCCCGATCTAGATCCATCGAACTGGAATGGTCCAGAGCAAAATGAAACACAGACCTCATGGGAAACTGGGTGTGGTGGTGCAGGCATCTTTGGAATCATACTCCTTGCCTTTAGACGGTATCGGACTCGCTGAGAACGACTATGTCGAAGAACTGGTGGTCCATTGTTAAGTCGAGTACAACCTCTTTGTGGACGTTCATATTTTTATTCGCATTCCTCGGTGTCGGGTTCATCGCAATTCGGACAACAATCATCACCAAAACTCAGCAAGAAGAATTGCGGGTACAAAACACACAAGAAGCACTGAGACAGTTCCTAGAGGTTTGGGAAGAAGGTGTCGTTGCACAACTCAATTTTTGGACCACCAGCATCTCTTCTGAAAGTGATATCCATCAGCTCGAATCACAATGGCGTCAGAGTACTCCATGGCTAGAAGACATTGTATTGTGGGGCGAACAGGGATGGATTTACCCATCCGAATTAACAAGTGAGGTGACCGCTTCATGCCTAACCGAACCTCCGGAGTGGATGGACTGTTCTGATGAAGATATCGAAGTCCAGAACCTCGCCAGTCTAAAAAAGGCACAATATTGGTTGGCAAAGGGTGACTTAGAACGCACACAATTCGTTTTGCTTTCTAGTACACCGGCATTGCGAACTCCTATACAGAACCTCCAACTGAGTTCAAAAGGTGTACTGCATTTCTTTCAGCGTCGGTTTCAACTCCTGCAAACAGAAACCTTGGGGGGACCGCAAAATGGTGGGCAGGCTTTGCTGCAACAAAGTTTAACTGAAAGTCATTTGGTGCATGGCGCGCTCATCGACGATCTCGTAGAATCCCTTCCAGTATCAACCATCGCTGATTATCCGAAAGTAATTGAACGTCTCAACCGTCGAAAGTTAATGTGGCGATTTATCAAAGAGTATCAAGATAGAGATGAATCAAAATATGAACTCACCCTATACCCAATCATTGAAGAAGATCATCCTTTGCTGCTTGCTCACATCACAAAAGAAGATGGTACTAACATAGCCATCAGTCTGGATATTCCAACTTTAATGGACACGTTAACGACACAACGTTCAGGATTTCAACCAGTGGTGCTGAACTCCAACAATACGATTGCTCACCCTATGAATCGGGATGGCAATAGCGAGTGGATACAAATTCCTGGTCCAAGATTGTTTCCTCAATACAGAGTTGCCTTGACTGATTTCCCTTCAGATGATTTATTCCTTCAGATCCTGATTACCATGATGCCAATTGTACTCACTGGGGTCCTAGGTTTTATTGCAATATTTGGCGCTTGGAAAGCGGACCAAAAGAAAATGGAACTAATTGAACGTCAACAGGAATTCATTGCACGAGTAACACATGAACTCAAAACACCTCTTGCTGGTATACAACTAATGGCAGAGTCGATGCAGATGACAGATCATGAAGACATCAAACCATTTATCGAAAAGATCCTTAAAGAATCTACGCGCCTTGGGAATCGAATCGATGAAGTCCTTCAGGTTGCAAAAGATACAGAAATCAAACAAAAGGTTCGGTTGGATACAGAAATTCTACTATTGGAAATCTATGATATCTGGGCTCCAAGGATTCAAGAAGTTGGGGGAACCATTCGAACTGAATATGAAGCCTGCGAAATATTGGCGGATGAAATGCTTCTAAAAGATGCCATCCAAAACCTATTGAGCAATACCCTCAAATACAGACACCCCAAACGAAAACTACGATGTCGTTTATCCATTGTACCAGATGGAAAGTGGCTTGAGATTTCGATAACCGATAATGGTATTGGCGTTCCCATTGGTGAACGGAAACGAATATTTGAGCGGTTTGTCCGGATTGAAGGAGATCATAGAGGCTTCTCCGGTGGCCACGGATTGGGATTGGCCTTCGTTTCTGAAACCGCATTGGTGCACAATGGATGGGTTACTTGTCAGGAAGGGTTCCAAGGAGGAACTAAAATCGTAATGAGAATGCCCATCACGATTCAGGACTGAACTATTGTTCGACCTATCAGCGTCGAATATTTCGAGCAATACGAAAACTTAGGCCATTCATCCGATTGTGAGGTCGTTCTGCCCCTCGCTGAGAAACACGAACCATCTTTTCAGGCACGGCAAATGACCCGCCGCGGAATGCTCGCCCTCTTCCCTCTTTTGGACCAATGGGATCGGTGGAATTTCCGTCGGTATACTCAGCAAACCAGTCCCAGCACCATTCCCAAACATTTCCACTCATGTCGTAAACACCCCACAACGTTGGGTCTTTTTTCTTGACAGGGTGCGTGATACCACCTGAATTAGCACTGAACCAGGCGACATCCATTACCGAATTGCCACCCGAAAAGAGTTGTGGACCTCCGGAACGAGCAACATACTCCCACTCTGCTTCGGTTAACAGACGATACCCATTGGCTTGACGATTCCATCGAACATCTTCATCTTCTTCAGACTTCACCTCATAACAAGGCATCAGACCTTCTCGTAAAGACAATGCATTGCAAAACTGAATGGCATCAAACCAACTGATCATTTCAACAGGACTCTCCTCATTTTTAAACTGAGATGGATTTTTGCCCAATACAGATCGATAGAGCATCTGAGTTACAGGACTATCTGCAACCCAAAATGGTTGAGTGATGATGACATTGTGCTGGTTCTTTTCATCTTCATCAGCCATTGAGTCTGTGGAAGCCGCCCCCATAACAAAGGCTCCTTTGGGAACCAAAATCATCTGTTGTCTGACTCTTCCAATCTTCAATCGTGCCACCGAAAAGGGCTTCACTGCCCGAAATCCTAACAATGAGGGATGTATCTCACCGAACTGAAGCAACTCGGTTTTCTTCTCCTTTTCTTCTTCTCGAAGTTCCAGAAGTTCCTCTTTTATTTTGGACTCGAGTTCCAAATACTTTTCCTTTAATCCATCGATCGTTTGACGCATTTTTTCTTCAGCTTTCTTGATCTTGTCATTGGAAACATTCGATGATTTTTTATTGGCTGTCTTGACTGAGGCAGGTTTTAAAAACGAGAACAATTTCCCCCAACTGGACTGCTTTTGCGGTTTCACTGTGGAGGTTGAGGAAACCGTTCGAAGAGCTTCAACCTTGGACCTTTCAGAATTGATTGAGACGCCCAATTTGTCATATTCTGCTTTAACTTTATCTTGCTTTTGCAGAATCTTGTCCTCGAGACGAACCAACTCTTTATCTAGTTGGGCAACGCGTTGTTGTGCTTCATGTAATACATGAGGATCAATATTTGCGAACTCCCCAGTCTGCTCGTCTTCATCTAGGGCTAGACGCATCAGATTGACCAAATCCATACATCGAGGTTTACGGTCTGTCAACTCGGGGGATAAACAGTCCATGAGTCCACCCAATAGTTTTACGGATATATCTGGAACATGTATGGAGATGGGATCCAACCGTTCTGACTGTTTAATCTGCAAAATCTCTTCTTCTTTAAGTTTCTTGTTCCATGGAAGTTGACCCGATAACAACTCGTATACGATAACGGCAAATGCATACACATCCGACATTGGTGACAGCCTTTTTAACACCAGATCTTCAGGGGCCCTATAGTTAGAGAAGTGAATACACCCCATCCAGAATGCATTCTTAAAAACACCAGCATCCAATACAATGGGTACCATCCCCCGCTTTGCAAGCATGATATTCTTCGGTTGCAAATTTCCATGGACCAAACCGTTAAAATGGAGTGAATCAATCACATCTGCTACTGGTTCCATAATATCCAGTACCTCAACGAGCGGTAATCCACCCTTTGGAAGGTAGTCACTGAGTAACTTACCTTCGTAATGCGGCATGATAACGGCCAATATTTGTGCCTCCATCACCACATCTAAGACTTCAACAGCATTAGGAAGCTTCAGCTGTCTATAGGACGTAATCTCTTCCAGAAACCGATTTCTGTAGGAGGCATTGAGTGCATAATCCTTTAGCAGTTCTTTGTATGCCAGCGGAGTAGGATCTAGAGTCTCTTCACCGAGTTGATTCGTCCGCACAAGTTGAGCCAAAGAAACGACGCTCATGTCTCCTTTACCAACTACTTTACCAATGTCATATTGTTGAACTCGTCTTGCCATACATGCTTCTCAAATCTACTTTGCCGCCATTGGGATTGACTCTCGTCCCTCTTCAAGTATATTTTGAGGTACACTACGAAGATCCCAAACAATCCTCATCCAAGATAACATTTTAAGTAGGTAGTATGTAGGATCAATTTCCCACCAATAAAATCCCTGACGCACAGACCTCTTATACCGATGATGATTGTTGTGCCAGCCTTCACCCATTGTGATGATTGCCAGCAGTAAGTTATTGCGACTGTCATCAGTGGTGTTGTACCGTCTGCTGCCCCACACATGCGTCAAAGAATTAATGGTAAACGTGCCATGAAACAAAACAATGGTAGAGATCCCAAACCCATATACCAAGCCAGCCCAATCTAAGGTAAGGAAACAGGCGATCGCCAACACAAACGCAGGAACCATAGGATACTGATTCAACCATACCAGTTCAGGTATGCGTTCAAGGTCTCTAGCATTTTCTCGATGCTCGTATGACCTTTTGTCCCACAACCAACCAACATGAGCATGAAGCAATGTATTGGTGACGGGAGAATGTAGATCATCCAACTTGTCGGAGAAACGATGATGATGACGGTGATTGCTTGCCCACCAAATAACACCCCTCTGTGCAGAACTTTGGGCGATGCAGGCAAGAATGAAGGCAAAGAAACGAGACGTCTTAAATGTTCGATGAGAAAAATACCGATGGTACCCAGCTGTAACCCCAAACATTCGCAACCAATACAAAACAATACCGAGTACAACAGCTGGAACTGTTGGTGCAACCCAAACTGTAGCCAGCAAAAAGGCTACATGAAACACCAAAAATCTAAACTTCAACATTCAACATCCCCACGTACAATCAAATATAACCGATCCAGAATGAGTATCATAGTTCTAAACGTTGGATAACTTCCACAGTTTGTATCCAGTTTTAACCACCTCATATGATAAACTTAAAATATAATTGAGTGAGGGCAACATGAGTAAAACATACGAGATGATGTGGAATTGTTCGTATTGTGACACAAAGAAGTTACTTGGAAAGTCACATAAACACTGTCCAAACTGTGGAACGGCACAAGATCCAACCAAACGATTCTTCCCTCCGGACGAAGAAAAAATTGCTGTTGAAGATCATGAATATATTGGAAAAGACAAAGTCTGTGCCTTTTGTGAAGCCCCCAACTCTGCCCTGGCAAAGTTCTGTACTGAATGTGCAGGTCCAATGGATGGAACAAAAGATGTGACACTCGTCGACGATCCCGTCGACACATCGCCGCCTCCTGCAAGTGACACAACAGAGGCAAAACCATCACCGATAAAATGGATCGTTGGCATCGTCGCTCTTCTGCTTATTGCAATAGCCATCTTTGCACTTAAAGAGGAAAAGGGCGTTGTCGTGAGCGGTCATTCATGGTCTAGAAGTATTGAGATTGAACAATACAAACAGGTAACAGAAAAAGATTGGAGAGATCGCGTCCCGTCAGCAGGAAAAATACAATCGTGTCAAGATAAAGAAAGAGACACCAAAAAAGTAGCTGATGGCGAAGAATGCTCTATTGTGAAAAAGGACAATGGAGATGGTACGTACAATGAAAAGGAACAATGTACAACCAAATACAAAAGTGTCCCTATTTACGATGACTGGTGCACCTATCAAATTAAGAAGTGGACTGTCGTGCGTACGGAAAAGGAAACAGGCAATGATATACAACCGGCTTGGCCAACGGTTACCATGCGAACGTGCAACTTGATTGCCTTAAACTGTGAGCGTGAAGGCAATCGAAAGAGTGTGTTCACAGTCCTGTTAAAAGATGAAGAAGTCAAAAACCTAGCTGAAGAAGATAAGAT
>CAJWHX010000018.1 GCA_913040875.1 uncultured Pseudomonadota bacterium
ATGAATCTAATAAAGATGATTCTACAGATAATCGTTCCGTTGATGTGTGGGATGTATCTGCTCGCCGGTGGATTTATCCTGATTACCAATGCCAGCTTGGTACCGGATGCTTTTGGTGTCATTTTGGAACAGGCGTTTGCTACCGAGTCTGCATTTGGTGGTCTCATTGGGGCATTGATTCAAGGATTCCGACGCGCGGCATTTTCCAACGAAGCGGGCGTTGGTTCTGCATCGATCGCACACTCGGCAGCTGCAACGAATGAGCCTGTCAGCGAAGGGATTGTTGCACTTTTAGAACCGTTCATTGACACCATTATCGTTTGTACCATGACCGGATTGGTGGTTGTGGTGACGGGAGCTTACTTAGATACCTCACTCGATGGTGTGGCGATGACTTCAGCCGCATTTGGGTCCGTAATACCATGGTTCCCAGTGGTGTTGTCAATTGCTGTGTTTTTCTTTGCCTTCTCGACGATGATTTCGTGGAGCTATTATGGTGAACGATGTGCAATTTACCTGTTTGGTGACAGTGCCTCTCGTCCATATAAGTTTGTATTCTTGTTCTTTATCATCATGGGATCAACCATTAAACTGGGCAACGTTCTCGATTTCAGCGATCTGATGATCTTGGGGATGGCCTTCCCGAACATTCTCGGGTTATTCTTGCTTTCTAGTAAGGTTCGGGGTGCACTGGATGATTACTGGACTCGAGTGGTGAAAGCGGACTGAGTTGATTTTCTGAACCACGAAAGAAGGGCATCCATTGGATGCCCTTTTGTTTTGGGGTGCACGGATAGATTTTGCTATTCTAATTGCAATGAACAAAATGTTGGAGAGACCATGAAAAATATGTTGATGGCATTTGTGCTGATGGCATGTCGCAATGAAGTTGATAAAACCCAAGACGTAGAAGACGTTGAACCGGTTGTGGTAGATGCAGATGGCGATGGTTTTTCGGAAGAGGATGGAGACTGTGACGATAGAGATGCTCAGATATCTCCAAATGCCGTAGAAATTTGCGATGGGTTTGACAACAATTGCGATGGTGAAATCGATGAAGGTGTGACCCAAACCTTCTTTGCAGATGCCGATGGTGATGGCTTTGGAGATCCTGAAGATACATTAGAAGCCTGTGATGTCATTGAAGGGTATGTTGTCGGTGGAAACGATTGTGATGATGACAATGATACGGTGTTTCCTTCGGCTGAAGAACTTTGCGATGGATTGGACAATGATTGTGATGAGACCATTGATGAGGATGTCGGAGATCTCTTTTACATTGATGCCGATGGCGATGGCGTTGGAGATTCAGAACAGGTAGTGACACAGTGCGATCCCGAGTTGGGATTGGCTTCTGTGGGTGGAGACTGTGACGACAATGATCCGATGCGAACGCCGAATGCCTTTGAGATCTGCGACGGTATCGACAATGATTGTGATGAGGATATTGATGAAGGGGTGATGACCACCTTTTATATTGATGCGGACGAAGATGGGTTTGGAGACCCCTCTCAGCCGATTGAAGACTGTACGCAGGAACAAAACTACTCTACCAATTCAGATGATTGCGACGATATCGATCCGATGGTCAATCCACTTGCTGATGAAGTGTGTGATGGTTTGGACAACGATTGCGACGGTTTCAACAATGAGGCAGGTGCACTTGGGGAGACAGTTTGGTATGAGGATACCGATGGGGATGGATATGGAAATGTCGCCAGTCCACTTCCAGCCTGCGATCAACCGAGTGGCTTTGTCGCAAATTACGATGACTGTGACGACGGGAACATTCAAACCTCCCCCAATGCCTTTGAGGTTTGCGACGGGATTGACAACAATTGTGATGGCACCGTAGATGAGCCTGGTGCAACTGGAGAACAAACCTTCTACGCTGACTTGGACGGAGATACATTTGGGGACCCCAACAATATCCAATTAGCTTGTACCCAACCCAATTTCTTTACGATCAATTCGGATGATTGTAACGATGCGAATGCAACGGTATACCCAAATGCCACTGAAGTGTGTGATGGTCTAGACAACGATTGTGATGGTGATGCCGATACGGACGCTGTTGACGCAGTGTCTTATTTCTTGGATGTGGACGGGGATGGCTACGGAGGATTGTCGTACACCGATTGTACACCGCCAACCGATGCCATGTATGTGGGTGGAGACTGCAACGATTCTGATCCTGTCCAAAATTTGGATGACGCAGATGGCGATGGATTTACCTCATGCGACAATGACTGTGATGACTTTGACGCCAATGAGAATCCAATGGTCATGTGGTATGTCGACGTCGACGGAGATGGATTTGGAGACCCAACCAATTGCAATCTGTGTGAGCCAGCTAACTCATCTGATGTCCTAGACGGTACGGACTGCAATGACAGTGACGCCACGGAAAACCCCAATGTGACATGGCATGCCGATAGTGATGGAGACACATTTGGCGATGCCGGATCTCTTTCTGTCTGTGTTCGAGCCAATAGTACCGATGTACTGGACAATACGGATTGTGATGATACTGATGCCTCCGAGAACCCGACCGTTACATGGTATGCCGATGGTGATGGGGATGGTTTTGGAGATGTAGGCACGTCGTATGTCTGTGCGCGAAATGCCTCGACGGATGTGTTGGACAGTACAGATTGTGATGATTCGGACTCAACTGAAGATCCAACGGTAATGTGGCATGCCGATAGCGATGGAGATGGTTTTGGAGACGGAAATAGTAGCAATGCCTGTGAGCGAGTGTCCTCTACAGACGTCTTGGACAGTACAGATTGTGATGATACCGATGTCTCTGAAAACCCAAACGTGACGTGGTATGCCGATGCCGATAGTGATGGTTACGGTGACCCAAACAGTATGACTGTTTGCAACAGGGGTGCCTTGACGGATGTTCTCGATAATACAGATTGCGATGATGCCGATGCTTCTGAAAACCCGACCGTTACGTGGTACGCAGACACAGATGGGGATTCATACGGTGACTCCAGTAACAGTACCGCCTGTGAAAGAGGAGTCTCAAGTGATGTGTTGGATGATACAGACTGTAATGATTCCGATGCCGGTCAAAACCCCAATGTGGTTTGGTATGCAGATACAGACGGGGACTCATTTGGTGACCCAAGCAACTGGACCCTTTGTTCACCGACAAGTGGCACGGATGTGTTGGACAATACAGATTGTGATGATACGGATGTCTCCGAGAATCCGACCGTTACGTGGTATGCAGATACAGACGGGGATTCATACGGTGATTCCAGCAACAGCACCGTCTGCGAAAGATCAGCCTTAAGCGATGTATTGAACAACACAGACTGTGATGACACAGATGCAGGTGAATATCCTGGGGTGGTTTGGTACGTCGACGGCGATGGTGACACCTATGGGGCTACTCAGTCAGGTACGTGTGCTAGAGTTTCGAGTACAGACGTTCTAAACAATGTCGACTGTGATGATTCCAGTGCATTTCTGAATCCTGCCGATACGGATGGAGATGGCTTATCAACCTGTTCTGGTGATTGCGATGATAGTGATTCGAGTCTAAACCAGACGGACGCCGATGGCGATGGGTACACCACATGTGATGGAGATTGCAACGATTCCAATGGGTCGGAGTCACCAGTTGGGACTGAGGATTGTTCTGATGGTTTGGACAACGACTGCAATGGCATTGTCGATGATGGTCCTGTTGGTACAACCGAATGTCCAGCCAGTGCTTGTAGCGATGTGGAAACGGGCCTCGCTTATGTTGACCAAGGCTTGGGAAGTGGTCCGGATTGGTATTACTGTGAGAACGATACCGATGGCGGTGGATGGATCCTTGCTTATTGGAACTCCTACGGTCACCACAGTTCCACTAGTGCAACCAATCGATCGTCTCTTGGAGACCTGAATACCCATGCCAAACTTGCCGACAGTGAAATCTCGGGCATCGCACTGGCTGGGTTTGGTGAGGTCATGGTAAAAGATCATCACACAACCACCATTTATATAAAACGGTATACCACCGGTGCTTGGGGAACCTTTTCTTCAACCGGATGGACAAATCAACCCTTTGAATCGATGGACTCGAATGGAAATTGGCAATCTGGGTGCAATGGACACAGAAACAATAGAGGTATATCTACCTATTCAGACAACAATGGTGGCTCTTGTCCGACGGTGTATCAAGGAACCAAAAAGTACTTTGTGACGTGGCATACATACAACTACGCAAATGGTGTTGGCGGTGAATATGGAGTCTACGTTCGGTAAGAACCCATATCGTTGAACATGGAGTCCCACAAACTCTGTGAGTTTGCAGATAGCACTCTGGGGGTTTGAATACTCATCGGACTCCCATCCAGCTGTGTACAGACCCCTCCGGCTTCTTGAATCAGAAGTAGACCGGCTGCAGCATCCCACGGTTGCAAGCCGATTTCCCAGTAGCCATCCAATCGACCACAGGCGACATAGGCCATGTCCAATGTCGCGGCACCCATCCGGCGAATCCCCCGAGACTGAATCAGAAATGGTTGGATGCCGTCTAGCAACTCTTCTGCACGCTCGGCTCTGTCATACGGGAATCCAGTAGCCAAAACGGCATCTTCAAGTTCGCATTCATCGGAGCCTCGTATCGGAACATCGTTGAGGAAGGCACCACCACCTTTGATAGCCGAGAAGAGTTCATCCTTGCTCGGGTCATAGGTCACCGCCACGACAATTTCTCCATCCCACTCCAACGCAATCGATACGGCAAAGTGGGGGATTCCCTGTACAAAGTTGGTGGTTCCGTCAATCGGATCAACAATCCAGCGTGTTGTGGCATCATTCGCCCCACCCATTTCTTCGGCAAAGATTGGAATCTCGGGGGTGTGTTCCATCAAGTAATCGCGTATCAACTGCTCAGCATGCTCATCCAAGTTGGAGACGAGGTCTTTGCAACCCTTCTTATCCACTCGAGTTGGACGGTGTTGGACGATGTGTTTTCCGACTTGATAAGCGATTGTTTTCGCATGTTGTAGAAGTGTGTTTTTCATATCGATTCTCATACTTTGGACTGGTGCACTTAACATTTTGATTGATACTTTGAGTATCTGAAAGCTGAATAAATTCAGGGGATACAAATCGTGATAGGGTTTATCATGCCCCAAACCAACCTCCAAACCCTCCTAGCCACGCTCTCGCCATCTCTAAATCCAAAGGAGATGGTGTTCTGTTGCCTTGGCGGGTTTCCCAATCTATCTGAGTTGCCGACGCCGCCCTTCGCTTTCATCAAAGAAGAAGAGGGATGGACTGTCATTCTTGAGAAAGAAATGGCAGATACACTAGGCTGGATCTACACTGGTGTCTTTTGCCAAATCACGCTTGAAGTTCACTCGAGTCTAGAAGCAGTAGGGCTCACAGCGATTGTCGCAACTGAACTGACCAAACAGAATATTTCAGCCAATGTGGTAGCGGCGACGTTCCACGATCATGTTTTCGTGCCGGCGGATCGATCGGGCGATGCGCTAATATGTCTACAATCTATTCAAGCAAAAAGTTGATTGACTTTGATAGGCTGATGGATGTTTCTCACCTCCTCTTTATTTCGGTAGCCGTATATGTCTGTCATTTGCCCCCGTTGCGAGAGTTCTAACCCTGGGTCCTTACGGTACTGTGACTACTGTGGGTATGAACTGATATCTGAGGTTCCGGCTCCGACTATTCAGGAACCCGCAACGCCCCAATACCAAGATGACAGAGTGATCTCAAAGAAAGATCTTTCGAAGGCTGAGCCCATCATCGAGCATGGTCCATTTCGGGAGGCCGAACGTTGGGCGGAACTGGGTACATTTCTCAATGAGCACCTCCCGGGTTTTACTGTTGAGGATGTACAGGACATAGGCGAAACAAAACGTAGAGTGACCGATGTTACTGAGCTGGATTTGTCCGATTGTGAACTGAAAGATCTACCAGAGTGTTTGGAGTTGTTGACGCAGCTCGAATCTATAGATGTGTCTGGAAATAAGTTTAAAACGGTACCTGTAGTCCTAAGAACATTGACCACTTTGAAGGAAATCGAACTGTGTGACAACAAACTTAAAACCCTACCGGAGTGGTTGTTAGATCTGGATCAAGTCATCGATTTGGACGTGTCTGACAACAAGTTTAAAGAGTTTCCACCGGTCATCTGTGCGATGACTCAACTAAAGGTATTGGACATATCGACCAACGAACTGACTGTATTGCCCTACAACATTGGTCAGTTAATTCATCTTCAAGACTTAGATGTATCGTCCAATGGATTGACAATGTTGACAATTTCTTTCCCAAAACTTACGGCGTTACATGAACTCGATCTCAGTGGTAATAAGCTGAGTTTTTTGCCAACGGGCTTTGAAAAAATGACTGAGATTGTATCGCTTGATTTGGGGAGTAACAACTTAGTTAGTCTACCAGAAGAGATGGGCGAGTGGAGTCAACTGACCTCTTTCTCCATATTTCTCAACCCGATTTCATCGGACAGTATCCCGCCCAATCTACAGAAATTGAACGAAGCGAATAAGGGTTGTTGGACTTGTCTTGTGTGGTTTATTCTGTTGCCGCCGTTTCTCATGTTTCTTGTGGAGATCTTTGAGTAACTCAGGGGGACGATTCATTGCTTGAATCCATTGAAATACACGATGTATTCGATTGTTCCATAAGGTGTTGGAATCATCACTCGCCATATAAAACTGATGTCATGATAGGGACCGAAATTGGCTGGTGCAAGTGTTGTGACATATCCTAGTACCCCACTGGAACTGAGTGTATTTGGAGCAAAAGTTTGATCAATTATTGTTCCATTGGGTAAGGTTATGGAACTGGTACCAAACAATACAGCATAGTCTGCTGAAGCATATGGATTGGCATAGGTAACACCAAGATCAAACTCGAAGTCAAAAGAGGCTCCGGTACCAGTTGTACAGGAGGTTGTGAAGGCAATATCTCCAAGTGAAGACATAAATGCGGATGTGGTTGTCGTACATAAAACGGTACTGTTGATTGAACTTTGAAAGGTTAAGTCCAGATCGTATATTCCGGAAAAGATGGCAGGGTCACAGCTTGGACAATTGGTATTTGGATTGTCACCCCAATCCCAAAAATCACCGGTATCCTCACTCAATCCATCATCTGTGGGGTCGGTTCCATTGGCAACCTCATCCCCATCGGAAATCCCATCATCATCTGAATCATCATCTGTTGGATCTGTACCTTGATTGATTTCATCACCGTCGGTTAGACCATCATCATCACTGTCTGTATCGTTTGGATCTGTGCCAATTATCAATTCATTACCATCAGAGATACCGTCATCATCTGAATCAGAGTCCTTTGGGTCAGTACCTACTGTGAGTTCATCCCCATCAGTGATTCCATCATCGTCAGAGTCGGAGTCATTGGGGTCTGTGCCATTGTCTATTTCATCGTTGTCTGAGATTCCATCATCGTCTGAATCTGAGTCGACTAGGTCGGTAGTATCATCGTCATTGCCTTGTTCATCTTCACTATTCGTATCGGAATCGTTTGAATCATTTGGGGTTGAGGAGTTTGTACCCTCTTGCTGAGATTCTTCTGTTGATGTATCTATATCGTCTGTGACAGTTCCATCTTTAGAGTCTACCGGTGTTGTTCGACATGCAAATAGTGCTAGTAGGGTAATGGTTCTCATGTAATGACTCCACGTGTGAGTTTGTTTAAATCTTATTTCCGGAAAATGCAATGGTATAGGGAACCGTACCATTTGGAGAGGTGATTTGTGGATACCAAGCAAAACCCAATTCGCAATAGGTATACGTAGGCCCAATGACGAACCCGAGACCAGTAGTGGGATCTCCAATGACACCTGAACAGTCTTGAGAGGTGAAGTTCTCTTGAATGGTGCTTCCGTTGGGCAATGTCACCTGAGCACTTCCTTCTAAGCAGGCTCTATCGGCTGACGCATATTGATTAAAAAACGTAGCTGATAGATCAAAGAAGAAATCGAAGTTTGCTCCTGTTGTAGTTGTACAGGAAGTTGAATATGTAAGGTCACCACTGGATAAAAAGTACACTTGTTCGGTTTGAGAGCACAATTGTGTTGAACCAATTGCACTGACAAACTGAAATGTAACTTCATAAGCCCCAGCAAACTCAGCCGGGTCACAATCTGGGCAGCTGGAGTTTGGATTGTCACCCCAATCCCAAAAGTCTCCCGTATCTTCATTCAGTCCATTATCGTTCGGGTCTGTACCGCTGACAATTTCATCTCCATCGTTGACACCGTCATTGTCGCTATCACTATCATTGGGATCTGTACCCAGATTGATTTCATCTCCATCATTTAACCCATCATCGTCAGAATCGGCATCATTGGGGTCTGAACCGATGAGCTGTTCATCTCTGTCATTTAACCCATCCTCATCAGAGTCAGCGTTATTGGGATCTGTTCCATTGGCGATCTCATCACCGTCGGATACCCCGTCGCTATCAGAGTCTGGGTTGTCTGGATCAGTACCTGCTTCCGCTTCTTCAACATCCGTCAATCCATCTTCGTCGCTGTCTTGATTTTCTTCAAGTTCAGTTTCATTATCAGGGGTACTGTTTTCGGATGATGGTTCAGTAGACTCTAGCATTTCTTCAATAGTGGTCTCTGTGGTTTCATCAACAATGTTTTCATCAAGTTTGACGTTTGATGTTCGACACCCCAACAATACTGCCCATATTATATGCACACAACTCCCCTCTAGGATCTATAGAACACCATAGACACTAGACAAGGCGATATTTATTGTTGATAATACAAAAATGTATTGCCGACATCGTATGAGTAGGAGTCTTAGTTTGCGGGTAAATCCAATCCATAAAGTGTATTCAAACGGGCTGCGATGATGGGTGCTTCCTCGGCAGTTGGGTAGAATGCAACATTTGGACAGTCTTCGCCACTGTCATAATAGCCCAGAGCAGTATCGCAAAAGTCGCTGACTGAGTCATCATTTGCATCAGAGAATTTACAGGCGTCAACAATGTCGTTCGGCGGTGCCCAGGGACTGACCATGTCATCTTCATCGACTGTAAACAGAAATTTGGAGTGGAGCGCATTGGTGATGAGTAACGCATCTTCTGGCGGGATATCATTGATGATGTCAACTTCATTGGCACCAAGCGTTTCACTACACAGTCCATAGGTGTTCATCAACGTACCGGTTTCAGATTCATCGCAGAGGTCGTAGAAGAGCCCCATTCCATCTGGACGTGGGATGATGTATGCGCTCTGTTCATCCATGGAAAATACGCGCCAGTACTCTCTACTTAGATCCGTATTACAGTCGGGTAAATAAATGTCAGACTCCATAGGGGCATGGTAGCAACTGCGCGAACCATCTGAATCTGCCTCGCAGTCACCGGAGGGGTTGTTAATCGTTGGTGTGCTCTTTTCTCCGCAGGCCAAAAGGCTTGTCAAAATGAGGGTGAATGTATGGGGCATGATAGTCTCCAGTTTGTAGAAATCTGATTGTATTCATGTCTGAATATGCAATAAATGTGCCGGTTATTGGCTGGGCTCTGACTTAGATGGCTGATGTGCTCTTCATACGAAGAATCTTCTTAAAACTCATTGCAGCGGAACGACTGCCCAAAGGTCATCTGACGTATCATCAATCTCATCGGGGCCGTAGGACCAAATCTCAATCTCTGTTCTGTGTACTTTCACTCGGTAGGGGTTCCCCCATGGATCGAGAGATGTATCTCTCCCTCCAGTGCTCATGAGTTTCTTGCGGAGGAAGTCAGGGAAACGGAGTTCCAAATCTCTTCCGACGTCTTCAGTGAGTACATCGATGACCAAAATGCGCTGGATGCTGGCCACTTCCATCTGGCATCGTACAACCTTTGCTGCTTCGAGCGGAGCTTCTATAATCACTTCGATGGTTTCTTGCTGTGTGTAGGCAACGCCGCCCATCATTGTCATCGGCAACAGCTTACTCAGATTCATCTGAGCCTCCTTTTGGAGAGAGCCGCGCACTTACTAAGGAAGTCATCCATGTTTGCATACTTGGGTGTTGCTGTAGACATACACGGATGATGTGTGCGGGAAGTACGACCACAGTGCACCACGTTGTACAGCGGATACTGGCATTTCTAGGAGCCTCAGACAGAATACCCATTTCTCCTATTATGGAAGGACTTTTCAGTTCAACAGGCGGTTGGGTTTCTACCAAGACGACACCATTAGTCAGCATGTACAATGTGTCGGAAGGGGTATCTTTTTCCAGTAGGTATTGGTCTGTAGGAATGGTTTTCTGAGATGCCTGTGTGGCGAGCATCCACTGCCATTCGGGTGAGAGATCAGCAAACGGAGCAATTTCTTTGATTGCTTTCAGTTTGTCTCGTAAAGTGTGCCATTGTTCAGTGTGGTAAGGCAAACTCAAGATTTTGACATCTGATCGACTCCATAAAATTGGGGTCGTTTTGGATTCCGCTGGGCATAGAAGAACACTCGGGGGTGGAAGTTCAAACAATGTTGAGAAGCCACCTTCCGGTTTGGGGACGATAAAAGCAACGTGCCCTTCGAGTAGGATCCAAATGTGACCGGTATCAACGGAGGCTTCAATTTGAGCACCCTCGGAGATGGTTATGATTTCTGGACTGTCTATGTTCTCGAACGGATGCATTTCTGAGAAGGTGTTTTTACATGCGTTGTATACCTCTATCGAAGCTGGCTCTTTTCGCACAGTTGACGAACGGGGAGTCAATTGTCCAAGAAGATTGCCAGACAGTCGCAACCCTTGGTACAGAAAGTACACATACCCAAATGAAATCAGAATAAAAATCAAACCCAGCCACAGTTGACCCAAGAGTGACGGATAGTGTAGTACTTGAATCAATAGGGTGCTAACATGAGGTAGGACATAGACTCCAAGTAAGTGTATCGCCACACCGAACCACAAAAGCCAAATGCTGAGGGTGATGCGCAATCCGGTTTGTCCATCCACTTCACCAAATTGACTGCCAAGTGCGGAAGAACGTAGGAAGTCTTGAGTGCGCAGTCGCTGCTTGTGAATGCTGACCGTTTCCAGGAGTTGAGCACCATTGGTATCGTAAAAGGGGCAGAGTTCCCATGTCAAAAGCAGCATCAAGACCACTGCTGCTGAGGCACCTAGATCATCAAGGTTCGAGAGATAAGTCCCCGCGATAAGAGCGACGCCTATCAGAAATAGCGGCATTGCAATACCTGCACCGGCAAATTGACGCTGATGGGCGATGGGCGTGTGGTAAATGGCAACTCGATTGGTGCCCAAATGCAATATTCCAAATGTGTGTTTTACATGCACTTCTACCTTTGAGTTGTGGCCAGCCAGCATTGACAGTTGGAATAGGGCAGTCAGACTCATGGCTTTAGCTACGACTGCATAGGCCATTAATGTGCCAAAGAACCAATTTTCTTTAACGGTCCAAGGGGTGTCTGTGAGTGCCAGTTGTCCAGTCAGTAACAGATAGAGACCACTACTAAAAAACAGCAATGTAAGTACCATGAACCAAGAAGCATTCTTGATCTGGATGGGCCAATTAACCGTCTTCGCATAGAGAGACCCAAAGAGCCATTGACGTTTTGGGGGAGTCCAAGAATTGCGCTGCTGATTTGGAAAGAGAAACGCAAAGAGTGCATCGCTGTTTGTAAAAAATTGACCACGACACAACTGTTCCAAGGTTTGCAACAGATGATTTGGGTCGGAAACTTGGGTTTCTAGATCTTGTAGAGATACAGAACCATCTAGACTGGCAATCCAGTTGGGGTCTTCAGTCTTCAATCGGATTGTGGATCGATTCGACGGGTTGAACAACAGATGACCCTCCCCCCATTCAGTCCAAGAGACGTCGTTGCGAAGTATTGGATTCAGAGATGCTGGATTCATTATTCCAGTCCAGTATCGGTGGGTTCTGAAGTCTCAGATTCAGGTAGAGAGTCTTCGAGGGTGAAAAAACTGGGAAGGGCTTGATACTCAAAGGCAACTGAGATGCCCGAACAGGTTCCATCTCCTTGTGGATAGAGGTCGGCAGCAGAGGCGATCACATCCTGCACGATCTCAGGAAGATTGACATCCGGTAATGAGGTGATGTCTGTGAGTGCAGTGATTGGTAAGGCACCCGTGAAGAACCCAGACATGAAACCATCTTCGGTGAGTTCAATATGAATGCCACCATCTTGGAGTTCAAAGTTGAGCTTTTCGTCGAGTACCTGTACTGGCAGTTCTACATTGAGAGGGCTGGCAACAAGGGTCCCATCTACAATCTTCATTCCTTCAATGTGGGAGTTTGGCATATCCAGATCTTTAAAGAAGGATTGATGGGTCATTAGAGCGCCATCTGTACCAACCAGTGGTGTACCCTGTCCGCGCCAAATGCTCACGTCTACACAGTCGTCATTTTGCCAACTGTCGACGCCTTTAATCTCGACCATCAGCAAGAGGTTCCCATTGTTGATGGAATCTTGGACCAGACTTTCCAGAGCAACCGCCTCGGTACTCTCTAGAGCAGGGATGAGTGCGGAGAAGGCGTTGTCAATCCCAGGATTGCCGTTTGGGTCTACGAGGTCTTCTTTGTAACAGCCGTTAGGGTCCGTGTTGATAGAGGTTAGTCCGTCAATGTTGAGTCCCCACCCGACACTATTTTCGCGTCTGGCATGCGTTAGCGTAGAAATGACGCCGATGAGTGTTTCACCTGTATCGGAACAGGTTTGAATCGCGACGACTGTATCCTCTGACTTGTCTCCACAAGATAGAATCATTTGAAGTACGTAGGGAATAAAAGGGTTCATTCACACCTCCAAAGCCGATAGACCGTCGGTAACTTGTGAATCATCTTCACCAAAGGAAACTAGGTTGAGGCCCATCGCTCGTAAGATGGATAGGGTAAACAGATTTACATTTTCGGTGCTGTACGATCGATAGTGCATGTTTTGGTGAAGTTTTCCCCCAGCGGATCCAGCCAATAGAAGAGGAAGTTCATCCAATGAATGCGAACGTCCCTCAGACACTTCACTGCTCAACACGATGGCGCAATTGTCTAGTAGGGTTCCATCACCTTCCGGAATGGCATTCAAAGCCTGTAGAAATACGCTAGCCTGTTCCATCGTGAACTCTGTTATCTGTTGCACTAGCGGCTGGTCGCCTTGTTCATTGTGGGTGAGGGAATGGTGACCCATGTCTGTAAAATCATACAAGATGTTGTTCAGAGGGGATGTGTACGCATAGCTAAGTACCCTTGTTTGGTCACAGGCTAGCGCCATCGCCATAATTTCTGACATCGCCGCATTGCGGGCAGCCATTTGGGGCCTGGACTCTACATCTGGATACTCTTGAAGAGGGGCTTCTGGACGGTAGCAGGCTTCAAGCGAAGGAGGGTCTTCTTGCAGTCTGGCGAGTCTCATTTCGATATCTCGAATGCCGTCCAAATGCTGCTCTAGACGGATTCGATCTGTGGCTCCAAGTTGGGATTGAAGCGCCACAGTGTCTTCACGGACAACGTCGAGAACCGAGCGTCTAAATCCAAGTGTTGGATCGATGATACCCTCTTCTCCAGGGGCTCTAAATGTGGGTCCGAAGATCTTTTCGTACAGCAAATAGGGGTCGCTCTCTACTGGGTTTCTAGAGTTTGGTCCATTCCAAGAGACTGAATCATTGGTTTTACATCCTGTAATGAGAGAACGATAGACGGTTTCCCCGCCAATTCCTTGAGCCAACAGTTGATCAAAGGTGGGCGCAGCTGCCGTCCAGTTTCCGTCACCTCCAATCAACTCTTGTCCCGTTAGGAATCCCATACCTCCAGACCAATGTGGGGATATGTTGCGCACCTTGATCGACATACCACTGATGACGGATAGCTTGTCCTTTACCGGAGCAAAGGCCTGCAAACTTTGTGATAGAGCCCAGTCGTCTCCAAATCCTTCACCAGTGGGTACCCAGTTCTCAGGGCGATTTCCATTTCCCCAATAAAAGAGCCCAAATCGCTTTGGGAAACCACCATCTTGCGCGAGGGCTTTGCGACTCATGAACAACTCTAGCATCGGTAGGTGAAGCGTGACCAAGCCGCCGGCCATCATACCACGAAGAAATTGTCTGCGATTGACGTTGCGTTGAGGTTTCATTCTGCGGTATCCTCATCGGTATCTGTTGAGTCATCGGAATCTTGAGACAGTGCACCGTGTGAGCGGAAAGATTCACTCAGGACAAGAGTGCGCACCAGACTGGTAAAAGACCAGTTGTTGTAAAAGAGATGCTCAACCAACCAGTCTTGATGGGCTTCTTCAGCATCGGTCATGCGATGTCCCAGGGCATAGGAATATAAATGATTAGACAGACAGGGTCCCAATCGTTCGTGTTCACTGACGACAGCTCCCATTTCCCAAGCATCGATGAATGTTGCCCCATCGATGTTTCCAGAGGGGTCAATTGGGGCGTTGTTCTCCAAGTCTCTCCATTGTCCGATTCCGTCGAAGTTTTCCAAACCCAGGCCCACTAGATCCATCATCTTATGACATCCAGCACAGGAAGGGTCTTCGAAGTGCTGTTCGAGTCTCTCTCTCATCGTGGGGGCTTCTTCAGTAGCCGCAGGAATTGAGGTGTCGACATTTGCAGGCGGCGGAGGAATCGGCTGACAAAGCAATGTTTTTCGAATGAACACACCGCGCAAGGTTGGTGACGAAGCGGTTGCATGGGCGTGAAGATTCAACATGCTCGCTTGGGTTAACAGACCACGTCTTCCATTTTGTTTTGTGAGAGTGACTTCGCCGAAACCATCTGACAAGGGGGCTGGTATACCGTAGAGTGACGCTAGGCGTCTATCAACAAATGATGTTTGTGTGGTGAGCAATTCTCGAAAGTCGAGGTCGTTGTCCAAGATGTACTCGATGGTCAGGAACGTCTCTTCTTTGGCTGAGGCATATAAGTCGGGGCTCGCGTGGGTGAAAACCAACGGGTCCTTTGTAATGGAATCCAACTTATACAAGTGCAAGAACTCATCAAAGAAGTTTCGGATTCCGTTGTCAAACTTCGGATCCAGCATCATTCGATCGACTTGGGACTCCAATACAGTCAAGTCCAGTAATTCACCACTCTCAGCTAGATCTAGCAACTCAGCATCCGGTGTGGAGTTCCACAGAAAGAAGCTCAGTCTGGATGCCAAAGACCATGCATCCAGTTGATGAATCGATAGACTTTCATCTGTTACACTTTCAAGATTGACCTCTGTACGATACAAAAAATGTGGAGATTGCAACAGAGCAGCCAATATGTATTCAACTCCAGTTAGTGAATCTGTCTGACCAGAGATTACATCGTAGAGCCCATTCAATCGTTGGCGTTGGTCATCGGAGACCGGCTTTCGCCAGAGTTCCAGACTGAGAGAGTCAATCCCATTGTAAATACACGCTTGACTGGGTGATACGGTGAGTTCACAAGCAAACCAGTACGCCAACCGATCGGGTTCTGCGACAATTTGTTCGGCGATGGAGTAGCTGGCACTTTCGTATCGCTCAACGCCAACGGGACTGATCGACGAGATTCCAGCCCCCAATGACTTAAACCCTTCGGTTTCCACATCGGGTTCCAAATTGGTAGGGACCAGTAGACCGTCGCCAAACGTATCTAAGATAACGTTTCTATACTGAGATATGGTCAATCGTCTCAATGATGGGGGAGATGGTTGTGGAGTTGGTTCAACTGAGGGCATGGACTGTGCCTCACCCGTATCTTTGTCTCCCGTACATCCAAATCCAATGGTGAATGCAGGGGTGCTCAGTAGACAATAGGACAAGATTGCAAAGGGGTAAGTTGAACTGGAAGCAGATCGATGCATCGGTATCCTCAAGGTGCGCTTCTAACCAGTGTACCATGATTCTAGATCATTGATTTGAACACATACTAAATTTGTCTGCTAATTCTCCTTTGTCTCTGTACACAAATCGACATTGCCTGATTAAATTGCCCGAAATAGAAGACCGAAACCGTCTTTGACGTACGGTTTCTATCGATAGGAGAAATTAGATGCAGCCAATGGATGAAATTGAACGATTGCGTAAAGAGATGCTCGTCGGCAGTAAACGCGGCAATCGATTCTTAGAAGGTTTTTCAAAGTCTGCGGTCATTTTGCACAGTGTAGGCGTAGAACAACTTTGGGTTCGCTTGATTGAAGACGACCAGAAACTGAAGATTCGTCCAGGGATTCCTGTACCCATCATTGTTCCAGAATCGACAATCGAACAGGACAATGTGAACAATACTGAAGAATCTTCTGTAGAGGGCACAAAAGAACATGTGCAATCTGCTCGTGAAGAAGTCCTGACTGATGACCTTCAATCTGAAGAAGTTCCGGTCGAAAGCATACGTATGGTTCAAACGGCATCAAGTTTGTCGTCTGTAAAACGGTTGATGCGCAAAGCCAATGATGGCCTCGAAGAGAGAGGATTCAACTTCCTCAACTTGTGTGTAGGTAAGGTTCATTGGAAAGACGACAAGCATTCTGGGTATGCGCCTGCACTGTTGATACCGGTACGATTTCTTCAAACAGCTGTTCGGTTGGGGATCTCGATCGAGTTTTCCGATGAAACGATTCAATGGAATCCTGCG
>CAJWHX010000019.1 GCA_913040875.1 uncultured Pseudomonadota bacterium
CCACCCCAATCGTGCACGACGAGAACAATGTTTTGTAAATCCAGATGTTCTACAAGGTTGCATAGATTGTCAATGTGTTGAGCCAATCGATAGTCCCAATCTTGTGGCTTATCTGACAGTCCGCAACCGATGTGATCAGGAACCACCACACGATACTCATCGGCAAAAGATTGTATCAGCTGACGCCAATAAAAGGACCATGTCGGATTGCCATGAACGGCAAGCATCACTGGTTGTGAATCCATTCCCGATGCACCTTCATCCAAGTAGTGAAGTCGTCCACCATCGACATCCAAGTAAGAACCTGTATACGGATACAATTCATGTGCTGTCATCACCACTCCACTCCCATCATCATTACATTGAGTCCACTTCCAATTCCCATAAGACCAACCCTATCACCCTTTTTCACTCGTCCCTTTTGTACCAATGACGACAGAGACAACGGCACACCACAAGCGCCTACGTTTCCATTGTCAATGTAGAGTCTAATGGCCCGATTGGGTGGTAACTTAAGCGCCTGAAGTACCGCGTCATGATTGGCTGCACCAACTTGGTGCAGGGCATATTCCTTGACTACATCCGGTGTCAGAGGCAACATAGGGTTCACATCTGCCCAAGTACGCTGAGCAAGAGCCACACCCTCACTCAATAATTTGGTGGGATTGGTGGTCATTTTGGTTGCCGTACCCACACACAGTCCATGCCACTGAGTCGCCGCTCTTGAAATCCCGCCCAGCAACTTGTGTCCAGTCGTAGAGAAGCTCTTTGAGGTTAAAATCATTGCCACACCGGCTGATCCTAGCGTTAACGTAGCGAGGTTGTCTTTAAATTCCTGCATACCGGCATTCGGGTCCTGCAAGCGTTCGATTGTTGCTTCGGTAGGCTCACGAGAGGATTCTCCCGCAACCACAATCCCAACGTCTATTCGTCCCAGCTCAATCTGATCGGCGATGACCGTTATCCCACTTAGGAATCCCAAACAGGCGTTCCCGATATCGTAGTTGTGTGCAGTCGTGGGAAGTCCAATTTTTCCGTGAACAATTGCAGCAACCGATGGCTCAATATAATCTTTGCACACCGAACAAGATACGAGTGCCCCTACTTGAGACTTTGAGATGCTCGATTCTTTCAATGCTTTATCGGCGGCCATGACTGCGACGTCTGAGGGCTTGGTACCAACCGGCCAAAATCGCCGTTCACGAATACCCGTCACTGCCTGTAACCAGCCAGGTTTCAATCCTAGTTTTCGATACAAGGGAGCGATATCGGTTTCGATCGACTGCGTCCGGACCTCAATATTGGGTCGCACATGCACCAGAGACTCAATGTAGACATTTTGATACAACATGTGGACCGTCTATTCGATCCGCCCCAAATTTTCAAGGTCTGTTGGGTGAATGTTGAGTGTCAACCATTCACTGGTATACCCCAAATCTCGACTGGTTCTGCCACACCTTTGACAGAATGAACCCCAAATGACTGTAAGTATTCACCGTAACTCTGTGCTACATCTTTTGACACAGTCAACTGAGTCCCCAAAGACTTGCACATACTCTCCAATCTAGACGTCAAGTTCACCGCCGGACCCATCACAGTGAAGTCTAGACGCGTTTCGGTACCGATGTTGCCATACAATACACTGCCTAGATGACAGCCGAATCCCACCGATAACGGAAGGTTCAACTGACGCCCGAGTTCTTCGACTTTGATGACAGATTGCAGTGCGCTTTGAATCATATTCTCAGACACCTGTTCGTCCGAAACCTCAGAGCACCTTGGAAAAACAACCAATAAAGCATCTCCAATGAACTTCAAAATCTCCCCATTCCTAGGATTGATTTCCTCTTCAATTATTTGAAAGATATCGTTCATGACTGTAACGACACCTTTAGCACCCAGTTTTTCAGACATCGCGGTAAACCCCCGAACATCACAGAACATGATACCCGCGTCAAGCGTATCTTGACTTCCTCGATGAATACTTCCAGTGAGAACATTCTCAGCCGTTCTTACGCCCAAGTATGTCTCGGCAAGAGCACTGGCGACATCGGTTTGATAGGCGCCATACAAGCAAAGTGCAAACATAGGTAAAAGACTTTCAACTTTACTTTCTAGATCGGCATAGAAACCGTCTGTACCTTTTGTGGCAATCGAAAACAACTGTGCAGCCCCATTGGGCAACAGCATCGTGGCACTTGCATAGTCTGTGTAGCCCTCCACTTGCAGTTCGCGAAGTCGCTCATACTCTACTTCACCAACAAGGGACATCCGATGGGCCGCATTGGTTCTGTTCAGTACCGGAGCAAAAGGTGTCGTAGTAAGATAATCCGCCTGTGTTTGAATACGCTGCTCCAAGGCTTCATGCGTAATGTAGAGCGTGCTGAGTTCATTATCCACATAGTTCAGTAAGATGGTGGCATATCTTGGATGCCTCAAACCGCTGTATTTGTTCATTGGGATCTGAAGCCGATCAACAGGTATACCTTGTGCGTTTAAAATACTAACGAAAGAACGCAGCAAATACGTATAATCTTGCGTTTCTATTGTCTTGGATAGACCATCGAATAAAACATTGATCATAGAATCACCCCTACTAGTATCTAGATATAGCACCTCTTCTAAACGGTGTAATGTGACAAAATAATCTCATCAACCATCACACCTTGTATGTTAAATCAATTACCCAATCGGAGTAGATATTAGGGAGAATACCATGCACGCCATCCAAACACTCTTTTCACAGGGACAGTTGCTGTTTGTACAAGGACAATTCGACGAGGCCTTTGTCGCTTTTGAACAATGTACGCAGATCATGCCAACATTGTCTGCAGCATGGGAAAATATGGCAGTATGCCTCGCCAATCGAGGACTCGGCAAATCAGAGATCCAAGCGACCCTTCTTCAAAAGGCACCCAACACCATCCATGACTCTATTTTAGCGAAAATAAACACCCTAATCATTCCGAAAGATTCAAAGAATCAAGCAAACGCAATGACATATCTTCAACTTCTTCAGCAAGAGAGATTGCAAGAAGCCGTTGAAGTCTTTGATAAAGCATGGAACTCCGGTCAGACCACTGACGATCATGCCGTGCAGTTTCTTAGAGGACTCTTCATTGCCCATGAACATTCAGCGAAGAAACAAGGACAACTGTACTTGCCGAAATTGTTAAACACATGGAAAGACCACACCGCTATCAAACACTGTATGGACGTAACCAGTGCACGCACACAAAAGCTCATCCTTCGACATCAGCAGGCAAACTCTAAGGCTACTCCTGAAGAAATTGAGTTGCTAGAGACCTTAGGACTTGTACATTACACCTATACAAACTATGAACATGCCGCGTTCATCTTTAAAACTCTTTGTGCGCTCTCTCCCGACTTTTCAAAACTCGATGAGTACCGCAAACACCTCTCTACTTGCTACAGTTTAAACGCTCAGTACAAAGAAGCCCTCGAAATGGATGAAGACAACTGTACGGCATGGGAGCGGTTCGATTCCACTCACCCAAAAGCCTTTCGAGCACAAGCCTTAAAAGTACATCGATCGGCTGAACGAATCAAACGTGTCGCTTTATCCTACTGGCCCGCGGGATTTTTGTATGACCAAACGGAAGAAGTCACCATCGCAAAACTCAGTCAGGTCTACGTGTGCGGACATGACCCAATGATCTTTGATCAAGATTTTGTCTACGCTGGAAATCGGGGAACATTTCGATTTGCCCCTCCGAACCCAGACACTCCGCACAAACATTCCGAAGGTATCGTGGTATACGCAACCAATCCGAACAACTATTACCATCTCCTGATTGAATTCTCGGCCAAGTTACTGGCTGCTGATCGAATGCTGCCGGTAAACGTGCCTGTATACATTCCGACTAGTAACCCCTTATTGGTTCAACATATGCTCGGCCTGCTTGACATCAAACGAACCATTGAAACCTTCTCCGTCTACGACACCTTGGCATTTGACACCTTGTATACCGTAGACGTGACGCGACCTGGTCACTACTCAGAAGCGCCCGCCAACGTTTGGGATTGCTATTTAACACACGGCTCCTCTCTCACGCGAATGGCCTCTCGGTTTTTAAAGACTGTAGAACTGGGTACAGATCGTCCTCGCACATTCATCTATTCTAAACGTATGGGTGGAGCGAGATCTTTCATGGATCCAGACAACTTAATCGAACCGATGTTGCAGACTTGGGCACAGTCACGCAATTTAGAGTTCATTGTCTTTGAAGGAACATCTCCTATCAAAGAACAAATCGAACTGTTTCAATCCTGCAAAGTCCTCTTTGGCATTCATGGTGCTGGGTTTACCAACCTTTTGTTTACACAACCAGACTGTGTAATGATTGAAATCCCGATCCACGGCAACTGCAACCCTCTGTTTCAAGAATTATCGGCACTGATGAATCGTCAGCATATCGTGTGTGATGTCAGCTGCGAATACCAAGGTACGTTAACGGTGACACAAGATACGATTTCCAAACTGAAACACACGCTCACTCAGGCTGTGAACTGAGCTTCATATAGCGATGGGCTTTTTCTCGCATCGGTTCATGTGGACGACCCATATGCTCAAGCAGTTTCGAGGCACTAAGTAAAATGTGACCTTGTACGTATCGACGCTGAGGGTGTTCATTTGGCCAATGCTCATCGCTCTCAAGCGGCATCGCTTTCCACAACCGTTCCCAGACTTCATGAGCCTCCCACCAGTAGTGGTGCTCATACAAGTCCCAACCATAATCCCAGCATTGTGACAATGAAATCTCTGGCATCAGATGCTCTGAAGATCGTTCTGGATGTTCTTGAAGTCCTGGCACAAACCGATAAGTGGGAAGTGCTATCGATGGGAGACGACGCACGGGCATCTCTACAGGTGGCGTAATCGGGATTTTTCGACGCAACATCTCAAAAGCAAATGGAGTTTAATCCACCTGGTGTACCGTATCCACCGAAAGGAAGACTACTAAACTGTTCACACCACACGTCTGGGTCATCATTGGCTTCTGGTGTTGAATAATTGGCTCCAACCCCCATGCTGCTGCCTTCATCAGAGAACCCGGCAGTGTAATCAAATCGATCCAAGAACATATAATCAGATGAACGGATAATGACTTCATCAGCCGTATTCGACAACGCAAACTTGTTGCCGAACGTTCCATATTCGAAGGTTGCGTTGCAGTTCACGCCACCGTTGTTCCAGTAATCTTCGTGTGAGCAAATGACCACATACCCATTTGGCTCAATGATCATTGAACCCAGCGATACTTCATCTACAACGTAGGCATCCACTCCATTGTCCTCTAGACGCAGCTCAAACAAATCGATCCACCAATTGGTTAAGTTTCGAATCTCGACCCACTCCGACATCGCTTCTTCACTTTGTGGATTGATCATGATCTCATTGATGACAACATCTCCGTATATCGGCAAATATGGGTTGTCCGGAGATAGCCCCCTTCCCGGACTGTCATCCGGTTCATTGGCTGGCTCCTGACTCGGTTCCGAGCTCGGCTCCCTTCCAGGTTCATTGGCTGGTTCCTGACTTGGTTCAGTACTCGCTTCAGAACTGGGTTCAGACGCAGGTTCGACACTGGGCTCACCACTCGGTTCTCCATCGATCTGGGTACCAGTATCCTCAGTCGGTTTCTCACGAATGCTGAAAAACCGATTTTCCGAACAGCCTAAAAATGCGATGAGTATCCCCCATCCAAGCATGAAACCCCCAAATAGACACGACTTACTATACCATGTTCTGCTTAAAACCCCACGCACTTTTCGAGTGGTTCATGCAATAAACGGGATATGGAGGCTTACTTGGTAAACTTCAAATCGGCAATGATCGCAACATCGTCTTTAATAAGGTTGTCAGCCTTTCCCGCGTACTCAATCCCCCATAGTTTTCGATTGATCTTAAACTCCGCTTTGAGACCATATGGTTCGGACTTGGCAAGTGTAGCATCGAAGGAGATTTCCTTCTGCACACCGCGCATGTCGAATATCCCAGTAATGGTATTGCCTTCTATCTTTGTGCTTTTGAAGGATGCGGTTGGATGTTGCTCAACAAAGAAGAAGTCCTGTGCCTTGAGATGAGAGACGAACTTAGTAGAACCAGGAAAATCGTCTGCATAGACCGATGTCATATCTATTTCAAGGTTTACCGAGTTTATGGAACCGTCCTCTCCAAGTGTGGCTCCTCCTGTGACTGTCTTAAACCCACCTTTGTGATCGACCGTCACCTTCGCACCAATAAACTCTACCGTAGAGTCCTCAGAAAGTCGCATGCCATTAATGACCGGCTGAGCAGGCTCTATCTTTGCTCCAGGTGGTGGCATCTTGACCAATTTCTTATTTGCTAAGGGAGATGGCTTGACAGATTTTTTAACCTCTGCAGTCACATCTTTTACTTCAGCCGCAGGTTTTGTATCGATTTCACTTTGGCAGGCCATAAATAGCCCTAAACTTAATATTAACATTGTCTACTCCTAACGTATGACACCTTATCTCATTCTCAGCACGTATACAGTACGATGACAAAGACTGTTTGATGCGATAGAGTTTATCTATACCGAAATTGTCCCTTGTCAAATAACGATACACTTCATCTATGCAAACGATCGCCCCTCCGCCATCCACAATTTTATTGTGCACCTTAAACGCAAAATACATTCACGCAGCGTTTGGTTTGCGATATTTGAAAGCCAATATGGGATCTCTCGAAGAGCATACGAACATCCACGAGTTTACGATCCACGATGATCCGATTCAGATGCTGGAGTGGATCTTGCTGGCTCAACCTAAAATAGTGGGATTTGGAATCTATATTTGGAACGTAGATCAAACGATCAAACTGATCTCTCTACTCAAGGTAGCCCGCCCTGACATCACAATAATTATTGGTGGTCCTGAAGTCAGCCACGAGTGGAAGGGGCAACGCATCGTCGAATTGGCTGATTACTTGGTCACCGGTGAAGGAGAGGTCACGTTACCCAAATTGTGTAGTGAAATCTTGGCAACCGATGGGAATGCTCCACCCACAAAAAAGATTTGGTTTGGAGAATTGCCCGTCGTCACAGATCTTGTATTGCCCTACCATTTATACACAGATCACGATGTACAAAGTCGCATCATGTATGTCGAGGCCTCACGTGGGTGCCCCTTCAAATGTCAGTTCTGCCTCAGCTCAATCGATAAAAAGGTGCGGAACTTTGATTTAGATACCCTCTTCGCTGCATTTGACGATTTAATCGTTCGCGGCGCAAAACAATTCAAGTTTGTAGATAGAACCTTCAATCTCAAAGTAGCAACCAGCATCGCGATTCTAGAGTACTTTCTGGATAAATTGACCACCGTGCCAGATCTATTTTTGCATTTTGAGATGATACCCGATCGATTTCCCGTTCAGCTTCGACAGTATGTCGTTCAATTTCCAAAAGGACAGATTCAATTTGAAATTGGAATTCAAACGTTCAATCCCGAGGTCGCTGGACGTATACAGCGCCGGCAAAACTATGAAGCACTTGAAGACAATCTTCAGTTCTTACATGAAACAGGCGTTCACCTTCACACTGATCTGATCATCGGACTACCTGGGGAAGATATGTCCTCTTTTGCAAGTGGATTTGACTATCTCATCTCTCTAGGGGCTCAAGAGATACAGGTCGGTATTTTAAAACGATTGAACGGAGCCCCAATCGCCATCCATACCAACGATTGGAAACACGTCTATTCACCGGTACCTCCATATGAGATCTTGGAAACTTTGGTTCTATCCTTTGAAGAGTTGGCTAGGCTTAGACGATTTGCCAGGTACTGGAATATCATTGGAAACAGCGGACGATTCTTCCACTTTCTGAATCTCATCAAAGAGCAATCTTCTCCCTTCTACGAATTTCTTTCCTTATCCGACTGGCTTTTTTCTACAACTGGTCGAACACACAAGATCTCCTACAACAACATGCTTGAATACCTAAGAACATACTGGTACTCTAAACATAGTGAAACCATTCTCCCTCTGCTAATTGCAGACTATCAACGAAGTACAGGTAAGAATCATACCCCTCGGTTTCTGCAAGAACAAACCTCCTCGCTGAAAAAGGGCAAGACAAAAAAATCGCTCACCTCTCGTCAAACAAGGCATCACACAATTTGAACCCGTTCGTGCAATCTGTTCAAACAAATCCATTGGAGATTTCTATGAGTGTTCTAGATACACCTTCTACCTACACAAACTGTCCCCCACAATTGACGGATAAGATTCGCGAACTGGACTATGAAAGAACACACTCCGGTATTGAAACGACTCCAGATGAGACTTCGGAAGTGATTGAGTCTCTCTTTGAGCATCTCGGACGATTGTGGATGGCAGAACTTTGGCATGCCATTGAAACAAAAACGTTAACGATTCAAGATTGTGATACCATCTTGCTTGCGATCATTGACAATCTATCCCAGCCCTCTCGTCCCCTGACGACTGGACGTTGGGTCTCCTTTTCTCGTCAAATCAACACTATCTTCAAAGAGCATCAACTATCGTCCTTTGTTGAAGGTCTGGATACGATTGATTGGGGTCGAGACAATGAGTTGATAGAACGAATCATGGAGTTCAGAAATAGATTTGCTCACGGTAGTTTTGAGGCGCCAGTCGATTTGATCAATGCAGGGTATAATGATGTCAATGCCCTTATCCAACAAGTACCTGGTTTATGGAAACAACAATGGCATGTACTGACAACCGTTGGATGGAGAACAATTACAGAAAACGGTCTGCAGGATAGTGTCTATACGTCTGAAAGCAATGGTGTTGATCTCGTGATTGAAAAAAAAGGTGCGTTCATGAGCCTGACACCCTTTTTCACCCATTCAAACGATGGTGCAACCATCCATCTTCCCATGTGGAAACCAATCACCGTTACAGAAGGTTTACAGCAAGAACAAATTACTGTCTGGCATCAAAAATATCGTAAAGAATATGCTGGGTTGATCAATCGTTCCGATATCATCAAGACTCGGTCATGCTCAAATATCCCAGAAGCGGTTTGGCAAGACATCGTCTCACCACTCCTCAAACCCAATCATCAAACAACGTTACTCGTTGGACATCCAGGAACAGGCGTTTCAGATATTTTACCATCTGTCTTACGTCACAGTCAACAAGATACATCTGAAACGCAATGGATGTTTTGGGATGTGAAACCATTTGATTTGACTCAGTCAGCAGGCTGCTTTGTACGGGCGTTAGCAGAGACGTTACAAAGCGGAGTATTTACCGACAAGGACGGTAATAAGACTAAGCGATACAAGGATTTAAAAGAGTTGTCCAAACAAATAAATAGTTTGGGTACCCTGTTAAGCAATAGTAATCTGGTCATTGTCATCGATGGATTACAGTACGCTCATCTCTCATATCGTTTTGAACCACATACGATGATTGATGTATGCAACTGGTTGACGGAACTAAACGCCAGTCTCATATTGATTCACCATCCCGCTGAGAACAAAACGCCTATTTTCTTCACTTCACAGGTCAACTGGCCCATACACAACATCATCGATCAAAGAGATCTTGATAACGCATACAAATGGTTGCAAGTAGAAGAGACCCCTCTATATCAAAATGTGTTGAATACATTACACGACAAACCAAATAGTTCCCTATTTGAAATTTGCGATGCGTTGGATGCTGATGACCCCACAGCACCTGTATTTGAACCAGAGATTGAATACGCTTTGTGGCACTTGCGTCCACTACTTTCAACGAATACAGAAGTCGTACAAATCGAAGGACAAAATCAACTTTCTACCCCAGAGTCCATACGTACATGGTCTACTTTTAGCAATGAGGTAACCCAATAATGTTTTTTACCAAATGGAACGATTCGCTGAGCCAAACAGATAAAGACAAACTCAAAAAGTTTACCGATACTCAAAGTGCAACCTTGAACACACCCTGTGCAAACTTTATCCAAACCACTGTACAAAATTTTAGTACCGGTCTCCAGAATGAACAAGCACTGACTGTCGATGAAGTAACACAATTAGAGAAGGAACTGGACCCTATCTATGTATGGAGGTCCGCCCATCTTCAAGCGCATCTAAAAGATCTTCCGTATCCTCTCTCTCGCAAGGCGATTGACTTTATACAACAACGATTCAGAATGGAAGAGGGTGAGGAGTTCCCTCAGTTCCCTTATCTTTTAACAGCCACGGTGTCTCTGATGGTGAGACAATGGGCGATATGTTCCATCCAAGCCTATATCACAGTATTCAAAGGCAATGACCCAACGATGAACACACTGATTGTACAAACGTTACGTCAACCTACGGACAATCAGTGGTGGAGTTTAGTGCGCAGTTTGACTCAATGGATGATGGGAAAAACGAAAAAATCTAAGGGAAACAAAAATATCTTGGACAAGCACCCAATCTCTCATTTCGTACTTGAAATGCACAACTCTATCAAAAGGAAAATCAACCTCAGTCCACTGGAAAAGTCGCACGAAATTTCAACTTACGCAAAGAAGCCCTTATCCAAACTCACGACTGTTGAACAAAGCATTAAGCACCTTTTAGATTTTAGAAATGCTTTGATTCACGCCTTAAAAATCGATGATGATGACGTCGACAAAGCGAGTATCGTCCTGGAAAGTGTTCTAGAAGCAACGCTATCACTAAATCGTTTCCATCTCGCCACCAAAATAGGTCTAGACGAGTATTTGCTACAAGGTCTTTTTCCAAAATTGGTTGAATCTCCCAACTGGACCAGCAATATAGAAGATAAAGAGTTGGTGTTACTTATGGACGAACAAACATATTTGTGCACCATCTCTCCATTGATGTCTCTTGCTCAGGACATAGACAGCCTCGATGTCGAACAGGAAATATTTTTCATCAATGCAGGTTCGTTGAATCTTTTAAAGTATGTTGGATTTGTCAATGGTGAGCACAAAGATGGAAAGTCATTGGGAGCTTATGACCAATTCAAAAAATACATCGCAAGTATCCCTGTACCACAAGGGGCCACCGATCGCCCTTTGATTGATTTCAGTGATTTTGTTACAGACAAAACCAAGAACTTCGTTGGAAGAACGGATGTCCTTGACGAGATTCACGAATGCGTTTCCACACGAGGTGGACACTATTGCTTCTTGCAAGCCCTAGCTGGAATGGGAAAGAGTGCCATCATGGCGCGTTTATTACAGCTACACCCTTATCGAACTGATGATAATAAAAAGACCGACGGTGATATTTGGCTGTACCACTATTGCATGCAAAATGATGGTAGGGACCAAGCCATTACGGCTTTACGTTCGTTAATTACGCAAATGCAATTTGCCAAAGACGGTAACGAAGGAAAACGACCGTCGATGAAAGTGGATGACTTAAAAGAAGAATTCCAGGGTCTACTCAACACCTCCCAAAAGACATTAGAAAATCGAGGGGGTAGCAAAATTGTCGTCGTGATCGATGCGTTGGATGAAGCCTCTTTCATGGGAGATGACAGCATACCAAGTTGCATCCCAGAATACATTGCAGACCATGTGGTCTTCATCTGTTCATACAGAGTGGATGCCAATTGCACAAACACAAGGGTTCAAAATCATTTGCAACACCTCCCAAAAGAGAAGGTCTATACATTTGAAAACGCAAAACCGTTGCGAGGGCTTGATAAGAACAATGTGTACACCTTCATTAACTTACTATCGGATGGTGAAGAGATACAGGAAAGTACACTGGAGCATATATGGAAGGCTGCCAGCCAAGATTTAACTGATGCTGCTGACCCATTTTATCTTCGGTTTATTGCGGATGGTGTTGAAAAGAATCAATACTTTTTGAAGCATCCAGAAACGATTCCCACCTCTCTGAATGGTGCTTTTGAGAAAATGTGGCTCTCACTGCCGTCAGATCGAAACTTTTTGGCGCACAGACTGTTGGTCACACTCGGAATCATGAGAGATCTCGGCGATGATGAATTATTTGCAGAACTGTTTAACAGACAGTTCCCGGGTGAATCATTTACGGTCGAAGATATCGCTGCCATCCGTCGTCCAATTGGAAAATTATTGAGTTATGATGGCGACCGATATGGTTTGTTTCATGACCGATTCAAATACTTCCTAGTGGGTGAACAACCGGACCCTATTGAACAAGCCCTGCAAACCAAACAACCGTAAATTGAATGTTAACCCCCAATTTTACGACGGAATTTCTGAACGATGGAGTTGATCTCTTCAATCTTAAGTACAACACCAGTGAAATGCCGCCAAAGATCCCAATACCGGTCAGGACAACAATAAAGGAATCATAGACTACCCCAGCACCCAAAACACCTGAGAGAACCAATTCTCTCAACAATCCGAAGGCCTTTGATCAAAGTGTACCAATCGACGAATACATAACACTGAGCAATAAAGAGCGTTTTTGACCACTCATGTAAACCTCCACGTGTAATGGATAATGGATGTATATATCAAACCATTGACCCGTTGACGGTACAAATATGATGTTTGAGACGAAAAATTACAGTCGGGTTGCTCAAGTGGTCAGGCAACCATAGATAGAGAGCATGACTCTACATGCAATCTCAGACTTCGACACCATCGAGTATACATATAACAACACCACGCGAACTGTTTACCACGGTGGGGATGCGAATCACCCCCTCGTCTTTCTCCTGCATGAAATCCCCAATCCAACACCACAGGTATTTGCTCTGGGTCGAAGGTTAATGTCCGCCGGATACTGTGTACACATCCCTGTCTTTTTTGGAAAGCCAAATCGACCATACTCGACTGGTCCGGCAATTGCTGAGTTGGGATTGGGATGTATCCGTAAAGCCTTCTCGGTCTTTGCTAGCAATGCGAGTTCTCCTGCCGTCGATTGGCTCAGAGGACTCTGCATTGACCGAATGAAGCACCTCTCACAGTCAAAAGTTGGAATGATTGGAATGTGCTTTACTGGAAATTTTGCACTGGGATTGTGCGCCGAGGATTGGATGCATGCACCAATTTTATCACAACCGAGTCTACCCTATCCTTTAACGAAGGCACACAAACGTGGATTGCATGTCTCGCCAAAGACATTGTCAAAAGCCAAGGAGAACCCAGATCTCGAAATACTAGGGTTGCGATTTTCAGAAGACTGGATGTGCCCAAGAGAGCGATTTCAGGAACTGCAAGACCATTTCGGAGATCGATTTAAGAGTGTAGAAATCGATTCTCGCCCATCCAACCCACACGGCATACGCAGCAGTGCGCACTCCGTGTTGACACTTGATTTTATCGATAAACAAGGGCATCCGACCCGTGACGCGTTGGATAGAGTGGTAGCCTTTTTAGACCATAGACTACGCTAATATCTTCCAACTACGCCACTTGAAGTTGTGCAACAAAGGTCTCTGCCAAATCGATGGGAGGCTGACCATCAAGTTTCGCATCCAGCGTCGCTTGTTGTAGGACCTGTTGCAAAGCATCCCACTGAGCAATTCGAATGTCCTTGCGTTCTCCTTCTGTAAGTCGATCCATGAGGTGATTATGGATATCCCATGCCAATTGCGCATGTTCAGTTTCATCCCGTGCTATCACTTTCATTGCGGCACGTACACGTGAGTCTGTCGCATGACGGGTTTGATACTGGGCCTTAAGTGCCGAGAACGCTTCAAAAATACAGCCTTCCACTGCATTGTCGAGAGTCAATTCAAACAAAGAACGCTGAGTCGGTTTTCCAAAATCCAAAGATGGTAAATCACAGCCTTCATCTCCTGCCAATTTGGCCATCATTCTAGCATGATGCACTTCTTCTACCGCGGCCTTCAAACACCGTCTTTGAAGAGAGATTGATACATTATGATGCACGAGTTCTGCTCGAAGTTGTAAGAAGGCTCCGACCGAGGAAGCCTCTGCATGATATGCTCGAACGAAATACCGCGCCAACTCCGAGTGCCCGGTCGCCTGTGTAAGTTTAGCAATGTCCGCATGACCTCGACCTTCAACCGCACAGACAGTATAGTCACAAGTCACAGGGTGATTGCCATCCATATCGGGCCCTAAGTAATCGCAAGCGCAAAGATAATCGTAATAGATACCGGCCTGCTCGGTACACAAAGAAGCGCAGGACTCTTCGGTCAGTTGTCCCTCAGCATCTAGATACCCCGAAAAGGTAGCCTCATCCAATGTCGACGTGATGCTATCTAGACCACACATATCCTCATCAACATAGCATTCGTAAGAAAACAAGGCATCAGAAGTGACCACCGTATCAGAGGTGTCTTTCGTAGTCGCCGTATCCTCTTTTTCACCACAAGCGATGAGGATACTGGTAAATAAAAATTGAATCGGTTGCATAAGGGGCTCCTTGTGTTCCGTACAACCCACTATACACAATTCTTTACAGCTGTCCAATACACTAGTGTATTGTCATAACAACAATAACAATCACGAACTTATTTATATGTAATCGGGGAACAATCCCCTAATATGAACACTCGAATAACTCCCAACACAATTTACTAGTTGAGTAGAATGTTCCTACTTGTTACTTCCACTCATATGTACCAGTAATAAGGAAATTGAATATGTCCGACACCTTTTCAGAATTTCACGCACACATTTACTTCACTCAAGAAACACAATCACATGCTGAGAAATTATATGAACGGATTGGTATAGAACTCCCAACAGTGAATCAAGGTAAATTTCACCTACGTCCTGTGGGGCCACATCCTTCTTGGATGTTTACGATGGTATATGACAACACAATATTTAAAATGGTCACATTGTGGCTCATGGAAAACTTAGACGGGTTGTCTGCGTTGGTGCATCCTATGTCTGGTGACGATATTCGGGATCACACCAAGCATGCTATATGGTTTGGTAAGCAACTAGAACTCAATATGGATAAACTGTGATTCAATGCCTCTTGAATCCGGCATGCCCCTATAATTAAAGCAATCCGAACCAAGCCAGTAGAGTTTTCAGCAACACTTCAGTCTCTCCACTCCTAGAAGATTGGAACCATCAACATCAAATCCAAATGAATCGATACTCATCATCGCAATACGGAAGGTGATACTTCACCTCTCAATATTCAAAGGTCGGGCAGACTTATTTCCGATTCCAATGTGCAAAATGAATGGTGTATCCGCAATCTACAATCTTTCGTTGTTCGTGTTGCAGTCGATAATTCGCTCGAATGGTCTCGACGATTTCATCTCTAGACTCTGGTTGATACAAGATCAAGTCAAATGAATGAGGTCTCAGAACCTCCAACGGGATGGCAATTAGATCTTTCAGATTGGCGTTGGTCTCTAAGGATACATAAGAGTATCCATGTTGAGGGGTCAAATGAATGGTACAGTACCGATCACCTTGAATGGCATTCATGGAATATCCACACGGAGAAAATACAAAATCATCAATCTTCCATCCATCGAGGTAATCAGACAGTCGCAATTTTTCGCGAATGGCATCGGTTGACAACCCTGACTGCGAAAAGTATCGAGAAGAGCTTTCATCAATCGAATACATCAACAGTTCATATGTGCGATATGTGGAAGACGGCTGATACCGACGTTCCAAGTGATACAATTCTGTATAATGACTGTCTTTATCGCCAAATTCAATCTGTACCCCACCGACTTTGTCTCGAAGTTTTGCGACATCATCGGCAAAATTACTGTGCTGCATTTCGGAATACAGTTCGTTTTTTCTTTGAAATAAAATCTGGGCCACTTGGGCATTATCCACTCTATCTAGAAAATACAGTATCGATTCGACCAGCTTTGTTTGCCCACATGTAATGAGTAAGAAATGGTCACTCCAGACAAAGAGCGAAGACTCCGATAGTAAATAGGCATCACACGACTCATTGCGTATCGTTGAGAGTATGGTTGCCGAACAAGCATGGATTACACCACGCCAGAAATCATCCCCAAGTCCACGTAGGTCTAGACTGCCATCGTTCATGATGACTTCACACTTCTTTTCAGACCCTTCGAAAACCGTGAACATCACAGCCCCCCACCACCATCAATACCAAAGAGGATGTCGAAATTTCTAACCGACTCTTTTTTAAAAATCAATATACCTATTTTATTGGTCATCTACAATGTGGATTCTCATATCCATGGTTTCATAAATTCGTTTGCCATCCACCCACAACGAAGCGTTGGCCCGAGCAAAAATGCCAACGTCATCTTTCCCCACTTCCAAGATGTCCATTGTAGTGGTGATCACCTTATTTTCTGGAACAACCTGTCCTCTGTATCTCCACTGCATAGACTGCTTGAGACCCAAACAGGTAAAACGCGGCTTGGTATAGTCTTTACCGAGATCTTGCTCTATCATGTACCATTGCAGAACTTGAATCATCGCTTCAATACCGAGTGATCCAGGCTGAACAGGATCTTGAAAGAAATGCGCTTTGAAGAACCATTCTCCTGGGTCCACATCCTTTTCGGCTCGAATCCAGCCTAGACCATTCGAACCACCCGTTGGAATATAGCCGGTGATGCGATCAATCATACACAGCATGGGGTCTGCCA
>CAJWHX010000020.1 GCA_913040875.1 uncultured Pseudomonadota bacterium
AGCAACGAGCTACTATGTACGTCAATATCGAGATCGTGTCGGAAATGAACTGGGATACGAGAACGTCATCCTAGGGGATTATGCACAGGATCACGAGGGCTATCTGTTGATTCCTGAAGACTGGCTCTTAGGTGGCTATGAGACCAATATCAATCTGTGGGGTCCACTTCAAGCAGAGTACCTGATGGAACAAAATCTTGAGATGTCTGCATTGCTGCAAACGGACCTACTGGAGGATCCAAACCCAGATGGCGTATATGACAGTACGTCTTATGCAGACAGACCATTGCCGACCTTTGCACCTGACACTACTGCACTTGCTGGAACCGTTGCGGATATTATATCAGAAGACCTATACACCCCTCTGGAAGTAGACGCACAAAGTCAGCCCGATGCTGTCTTGCCCCGTGTACAGGGACTGGCTCAGTTCGTATGGGAAGGTGGAGACCCCGCGGTCGACAACCCACACATCGTCATCGAAACAAAAAATGCCAATGGAGACTGGGTAGAGTTGGAGACCAACAGTGGGCGGAGTGTTGATGAGACTCTACCGGATGTGTTGTTAACCCATACGCCCACCCCATTGGAACCATTTGAAGCCATTCAAGACCATCAGTGGTGGGCTGGTTGGCAAACAGTGTCTCCAACTTCATCGAATGGAGACAGAATGGGGCTCCCTGTTGGAGAATATCGACTCCACGTGTATGGACACCACTATATCGGAACCGAAGAGACCTACCCATGGACCATCGAACCCTATGAAATCACTTCGGACTCATTTACTGTTCAACCGGCTGAACTCAACATATCGTTCAACGAAACGAACAATGGGCTATTGGTCTCTCTTCCAGGACCCGACTGGGGATACCGACTGATTGACCTCGATGGGTCTGCGGTTGGTCACAATCCACCTATGGGGCTGGAGGTTACCCTCACCTTTGTTGATGGAACCACAGAAACACGTACGGACACAATATTTTTTGAGCAACAATTACTGGTCGAAAACATTGAAATCAGTTCTCTTCTAGAGGTGACAGCTATCGACATGTTTGGAAATCAAGGAGAATGGACGCAATGAGTGACCCCACCACCCCAAAGAAGTTTATTGCCATCGCTGGAAACATGGGTGCAGGAAAGACGACAATGGTGCGCTATTTACACAGTCACTATGGCGTACACCCAGTTTACGAGCCCTTCATGGACAATCCCTATTTGGACGATTTTTATACGGACATGAAACGATGGGCCTTTCACTCTCAGATGTATTTTTTAACGCATAAGTTTCGTTTGCATATGGAGATCGACAACACCCAAAACCAAACGATTGTACTCGATCGCTCCATTTATGAAGATGCCGAAATCTTTTGCCGGAACCTACATCGCACGAAGAGGATTCCCTCTAGAGAATTTGAAACGTACATGGAGCTGTACGAGACCATGCAGCAAGCCATTCAACCGCCAGATCTAATGATTTACTTGCGATGCTCCGTTCGAACCATCAAAAAACGAATCAAACAACGGGGCCGACCAAGTGAACAGGACCTCGATACCAAATACATCCGAAATTTGAATAAGCTCTACGAAGAATGGATTTCAAACTACACTTTGAGCCCAGTGTTGATTTGGGATTCGGACAACATGGATTACATTGCCGACTTGGTACACAAAATCGAGTTTCATGAAACGATTCAGAAAGTATTGCCGACTTAGACTGGGAAAAGAAGTTCAAACAGACTAAAACAGTTGTGTTTAATGCATCCTAATTTTTGGAGGACACATGCTCACCGGTCGTTTCAATACCCCATTGCCAACCAATGAACCTGTTTACGGATATGCTCCTGGCTCTGCAGAACGAGCAGAATTGGAGGCCGAACTTGATGCTCGAAAAGCACAGGTCATTGAAATCCCTTGTGTTGTCGGTGGAGAACGTATTTTTACCGGACGCACAGTCGAAATCACAATGCCTTGCGATCATGGTCATGTCCTTGCAGTTGCCCACTTAGCCACTCCAGAGGTAGTCGAACAGGCCATTGCAAACACCCTTGCAGCGCAACAAGCATGGAGCGAGTTGCCATGGTCAGAACGTGTCGCCATATTTTTGAGAGCGGCAGAACTTCTTCGTACGACTTGGCGCCAGCGTTTGAATGCCACCACGATGCTCTGCCAAGCCAAAACCTGTCATCAAGCAGAAATTGACACCGCGTGTGAGTTGATCGATTTTTGGAAGTTTAACGCACACTACGCTCAGCAAATCCTGTCCGACCAACCTCAAAGCAATCCGGGAATGTGGAATCGATTGGATTATCGACCGTTGGAGGGATTTGTCTTCTCTATCACCCCCTTCAACTTCACATCGATAGCCTTAAATCTTCCTACAGCTCCAGCAATGATGGGCAATGTCAACATCTGGAAACCATCCACAACCCAACTGCTATCTGCTTGGGAAGGCATGCTTCTATTGGAAGAAGCCGGGTTACCACCAGGGGTCATCAACTTCTTACCTGGTGAAGGAGCAGATGTTGGAGATATCGTACTGGCGAATGAACACCTTGCAGGTTTACACTTTACAGGATCCACTGCAACATTCCAGCATCTGTGGAAAACCATTGGAAACAACATCCAAAACTACCGCACGTATCCAAAGATCGTTGGAGAAACAGGCGGAAAAGACTTCATCATTGCCCACCCATCGGCCAACGCACAGCAAGTTGCCATTGCCATTCTACGCGGTTCTTTCGAATTCCAAGGTCAAAAATGTTCCGCTGCCTCTAGAGTATACCTACCCCAAAGCATGTGGGAAGAGGTTAAAACCGTCATCGTAGAAGAAACTCCGAAAATGAAGATGGGAGACACCTGTGACTTCTCTAACTTCTTGGGCGCCGTGATCGATGAAAGAGCGTTCAACAAGCATAAAGAATACTTACAACTTGCCCACGATACAGCAACCGTAATCACGGGTGGAAAAGCACATGGCGATACAGGATGGTTCATCGAACCGACTGTCGTTCAAGTCAGCGATCCCAAACATCGCTTGATGGCTGAAGAAATCTTTGGACCCATAGCATCGATATACGTCTACGAAGATACTGAGTTTTCAAACATTCTGAAGATTGCAGATGAAACCAGCCCATATGCACTCACCGGAGCCATTTTCTCTACCGACAGATATGCCATACAGGAAGCCCTCAGCACACTAAGAAATGCGGCTGGTAACTTCTATATCAATGACAAACCAACTGGTGCTGTTGTAGGACAACAACCCTTTGGTGGGGCTCGAGGCTCTGGTACAAATGATAAAGCTGGGTCAGCCCAAAATCTCCTGCGATGGGTCTCACCTCGTACCATTAAGGAAACATTCAACCCGCCAACCGATTGGCGCTATGGATTCTTGGGATAAATTCGGTCTGATTATGACTGGTTCTACAACCAACTGTTGACAGTGCATTGAATATAGACTATAGTTCCTATTAGATAGAGAATGTCTTGTTCAGTGCACTTATTTTTTGCGACGAACATTTAAGACCCTTCCACAAATATTTGGAACATTCAATTAAGTAGTTTTCTTGAACCGACCGTTTTAAGCTTCTTCCTAGCTGGTGGTCTATGGTGGGTAATCTGTTTCGCAGACTGAACCCTGTAATGATTTTGTCAGCCACATCTTTTTATTCTTATTTATTGTGCGTGCCAGTAGTGGCATTTGTGAGCATACATGCAAATCAATCTTGATAATCCAGTCATAGTACAAGCCGATGGTAAAGTTCTCGTCGAAGCAAATCATAAAACATATGAACAAGCAAGAGAATTTTTGACACAATTTGCAGAACTTGAGTCCAGTCCAGATGCACTTCATACTTATCAGATTACGCGTATTTCATTGTGGAACGCAGCCTCGTCCAACCTCTCTACTTCAGAAATCGTAGCAGGACTCAACAAGATCAGTAAATATCCTATACCCGGTGAAGTCGAGGAACTGATTGCTGACACCATCGAGCGGTATGGTTTGGTCAAGCTACTACCAAACCCAGAACAGCCTTCTGAGATCAAAATTCAGTTTGAAACGCCCTATGTTCAGAGACTATTCACTGGGGACCCTTTGGTTCAAGACTACCTCATTAAAAGAGGCCGACGCAGAGATCTTCGGTTCAGCATTTCAATTGAGAATCGAGGCATCTTCAAACAACAATGCCTATTGGCAGATTGGCCAGTAGAGGATTTGGCTGGCTTTAAGCCCGGAACGGCGCTCCCTTTTAAGCTCCGAGAACGAATTAAAAATACAGATGTTGTGTTTGAACCTCGAACCTATCAGTGGGAAGCTGCAAAACGATGGTACCAAGAAGGAAAGTCTACTGGAGGATGTGGTGTCGTGGTCCTAGCATGCGGCGGTGGCAAAACAATCGTAGGAATCACTGCAATGTCACTTGTCCAGCGAAAGACATTGATCTTGGCAACCAACCAAGCCTCTGTCAATCAGTGGATTCAAGAGATCATCAGCAAGACCACACTCACTGCTCGGGACGTTGGTTCGTACACCGCCAACTCTAGAGAGTTGAGACCCGTCACGGTCTCCACTTATCAAATGGTCTCCCACAAAAAATCCAAAGACGATGGGTTTAAACATCTAGACATCTTCGATAAAGAAGATTGGGGACTGATCATTTACGACGAAGTGCATTTGCTTCCGGCTCCTGTATTTGGTGCAACCGCCAATCTACAAGCCATGAGGCGACTGGGGCTTACAGCCACGTTGGTTCGAGAAGATGGTCGAGAAACAGACGTGTTTACTTTGGTTGGACCCAAACGATACGAACTCCCCTGGCAAGATTTGCAAAAAATGGGATTCATTGCCTCAATGGAATGTGTAGAAATCCACCTTGAAATGAGTGACATGCTCACGCGCAAATACAAAGATGCAGCCGAAAAAGATAAATTCATGATCGCTTGCTCGAATCCCGCTAAGCTAAATGCCGTACGGTATTTGCTGCAAAAACATCAACAAGACAATATTCTGATCATTGGCACGTATCTTGAGCAGCTTGAGATTATGAGTACAGAATTAAAGCTCCCTGTGATTACAGGAAAAACGCCCAATCATGTTCGCGAACAGCTGTTTGGAAAGTTCCGTTCCGGCAAAATCAAAACGCTCATTGTGAGTAAAGTCGCCAATTTTTCCATTGACCTTCCCGATGCAAATGTTGCCATTCAACTGTCTGGAACGTTTGGATCTCGGCAAGAAGAAGCCCAGCGTTTAGGCCGCATCTTAAGACCAAAGAATCTGAAAGGCAAGAAGCGCGCGGATAAAAATCGTGCACCCGTAGAAAACAAAGCCTACTTTTACACGTTGGTCACGAAAGATAGCAAAGAACAAACATTTGCGCTCAACCGCCAAAAGTTCTTAGCGGGTCAAGGCTATCGATACATTCTACAAGACTTCTCGACCTTGTCTTCCTTGTCTTCATCTCCTTCCATCACTGCAACCCCTATCTAAATGGACTGATTCATATCGGTCTCGGAGCAGATTATGAGTTCAACCTCAGCTGGTACAAATAAATCTGGACGCAATCGATTCCCCAAAAAGAAGTTCCGCAGAAAGCGCAACAATAGAAGGGGTGGACCAAACGTTCCGAACTATCGAAAGGTCAACAAAGCCGTTGCGATTCTACAGAGCCCGCCCAATTATCCGGAAAATCCCAAACGCGGTAAACGGGTTCAGAAGCCTGCAGGACTGGTAGAATACCTAACTCAATTACCTGAATCTCTGGTGGTTGCATTATACAAAAGTACTGGTGGGCAACCCAATAAGGTGGGTAACTTTGATCGAATTGTTCAGCTGACCTCGAAGGCCTTGGGGCAAGAAACACGTCTTAAGACACTGGTAAAAGATCTGAAACCCAATCAACTCAACAGTCTCATCACAATGATCCAGTGTGGAGGCATTGCTCACTGTAATGAGATCATTGAAGAACTCGTTATTTCATACGGTGGCAGGAACAAAGACTGGACTCAAGCGTTGAACGATTTGGGAAAACTGGGTCTACTCGCCCGATCCGCCACAGAACATGACCACTTCTTTTACATTGTACCAGAACCGTTGCTCCCGTTGTTTGAGCATGCTCTCAAACAAGACTTAACGCTTCCGACTTTTGCCCATGAAGGGATCTCAGTCGATAACGATGGAACATTGCCTACAGCGTTTGATTTCTCTTTGGTCGCTTTGGCCAGTTATCTGCATCAAAAGCCGGCTCGATTGACTCAGCATGACATCCACCGAAGTGATCGTGAGGAATTGGATGCATTCTTTGGTCAGATTTGGACCCCGGGCAGCGAACGATTTGATTTCTTGTTGGACTTCCTTTTGACCCATGGAATGCTCAGCTTTCAGAACGCACAACTCAATATTGTACCGGGAGTTTTGGATGAATGGCTAGCCATGTCCCAGGCAGACCAAACAGCCCTTGTAATGGCGAAACTCGACCAAGAATTTACACTAACCGAGTGGTTGCTCTGGGTTGTTCATCAAGCCGATGGGGAATGGTTGCCGGCTCATCCTTTACAATCTTTGTACAGAAGATGGATTCAAGGGGATAAATGGCGACAACGTTTTTATGAAGACAAATGGTCGGAAGACAACTCTGATGACTTACCATCCTTTGCCACACTGCTTCGATATGGATTCTTAGAAAGAGGCGTTTGGGGACAAGAGCAATTCTACCGATTGACCGAGTTTGCCACCTCCCTAATCTCCAGACAAAAGTCCGATGAGATCAGCAAGTTTTACCTGACGCCAAACTTTGAAATTGTAGCTCCGATGGGTACTTCTGCTCATTTGCTGTTCAAACTTGGTGAACTCTGTGAATTCAGCAACTGCGATCGGGCAAATACATATAAGTTGACTGTGCAGTCAATTGAAAAGGCAAAGGAATCCGGTTGGAAACGAGACGAGGTGTTGCAATTCTTCACCAAACACAGCCAGTTGGGAATCCCTGAAAATGTTGACTTTACACTAAAAAAATGGCTTGGAAGCGACCCTTCTGCTACTTTTCACAACGTACTGATGCTCACAGTACACCGAAATCAGGTGCCCGCATTTGAGTCTAACTCAGCATTTAAACCATTTATCGTACATCGTTTTCTTCCTGGAATGTATGCCGTTCATCCAAATCGCAAAGAGGAGTTGGAAGCGGAAATGGTCAAAGCCGGCATTCAATTTGGTGAACACACAATCGATTATCCACAAGGTCAACATCTCGAACAAGAAAAGGATCTCTTATCAACACAGGTCAAAGAGGCTCGTGAACTTAAAGTCGAACACGCGGATTTGGCTAGACCAACAGATGTTACACCAAATGAGCTGTGCTTTATCTCTGAAGTCAAAACAAAAGAAGAAGCAAAGCAAATTCGAATTACGAGCAGTTATTGCAAAAAACTATGTGAACAAGCGCTAGAATCCAATCAATACATCCGACTCGAATACCCTCAAAAAAAGGCAGCACCCAAATGGGTGACCGTCACCCCTGAAAAAATATCTGCCTCAGGAAATGGGAGTCTAACCTTAAGTGGACGAGTTCATGAGTCCAATCGAAAATTGACCTTTGCTTTACACAGGGTCTTGAATATCGAATTGGTTCCTTCAGAAGGATAAATGAATTTCACGCAATCTTAACGGTTTAATCCGTGTTCGATTTGAATTGTGCCCTATATTTGAATAACTATAGACTGGTGGTGGCTACTTTGATCCATCCCTAACTCGCACTGTCGGAATTCAATGAGCACAACTGACTACACCACAGATCTAGAAACATTAAAAGAATCTTTGAATCAACTCAATAAAAACGAGTTGGACTTAAGCAGTGCTATGCAAACCTATCAGCGAGGTTTACAACATCACGAACAATGTGTAAATACATTGACCGCGCTGGAAAAGAGTATTGAGAACAGTATTGAGAACAGTGAATGTACATCCAATGTCGTTGATTTTCGACTGGAAGATATCTTCGCCTCTCTAGAGAATATCGAACAATCGATAGAGTCTCTTCCAGAAACCAATCTTGAGAGTTGTCTTGAACTGTTGATCCAGGCAGAACATCTACTGCAAGCTGGATACCACCAGCTAGAACTCGCAACGGATACATTAAACAATACTGGTGAAAAGAGCATTGGTTCAAGAACTCTATCTGGAACAGATGAGGTGCATCGTGTTTGATAATGTTGGTAAAGGAAATGCCGAAACCACCAAGAGACAGGCTGGATCTCTACTGACCTCCATATTGATCAATGGTGGACTTCTTTTTGGACTTGCATGGTGTGGAAATGAAGTCGTAGAAGAAACTTTGGAAGATGAACCTGTTGAGATTACTCTGTTTGAATCAGCTCCCCCGCCCCCTCCTCCTCCACCACCTCCTGGTGGAGGCAAGAAGCCAAAGAAGACCAAGAAAAAGGAAAAACCCAAAGAGGTTGAACCGGAACCTGAAGAAGTTGAACCAGATCCGGAACAAATAGAAGAGCCTGAAGAAGAACCGGAACCAGAGGAAGTGCCCGAAGAAGAGCCTGAAGAAGAAGGCGAAGAAGGCGGCATGGAAGGTGGACAAGAAGGCGGCGTCGTTGGTGGTGTCGTTGGTGGCGTCGTCGGTGGCGTACTTGGTGGTCAGCTGGGCTCAAACGGATTTAGCTCTGTGCATTGGTCGGATGTCAAGATTAAGCGTCGGGTAACACCCAAAATGCCTCAAGCGGCAAAAGCGTTGAATATCACAGAAGAAACCTGTCAAGTTCGATTTTACATCAATGAAAAGGGCGTCCCTGAAAAAATTGATGTACTAAAATGCTCGAAAATCTTTCATGCATCGTTGATGGAAGCCGCTGAAAAATGGCGCTTCTACCCTATGCGTTCTGCAAGCAATAAAAAAGTGAAGGCCACATTCATTTTGAATGTAAAGTTCCGCTTAAATTAACCCAATCATTATTTTTCTGAGGTTGAAATGCTCCTTCGTACTGTTTCCATAATTGGTTTACTTTCCTTTTCCATGTTGGCTTATGCCCAAGATCCAGCTGTCACTCCAGCTGCGGATCCAGTCAACACCGCAGCCCCCGCCCCGGCTGAAAACGCTGCCCCCTCCACACCGGATGCAACATCCGGTGTAGGAAGTGCTGAGGGAACGCCTGAAAGCACTGGCGACGCAACAAATGCTGCACCGGCTGAAGGTACTGAGCCTACTGAACCTACAGATGGTACAGCCGCACCTGCTGACGGAACCACGACAGCACAAGAGCCGGTCAAGCAAGAACCGGTAGTACAAGAGCCTGTCGCAACAGAACCTGCGGCTGAAGATGGTGGGCACAGTGGAGGTCACTCTGGTCAGTTCACCATTGAAGAAATGTGGACCCAGTCTAGTGGTCCAGTCCGAATTGTTCTTGGAACATTGCTATTCATGTTGGTAGCTGCGATGGGTGTAGGCTTAGAACGCCTCATCACACTTGGCAGTGCGCGTTCTCAATCTCGAAAACTAGCCGTTGAAGTTGGAGCGTTACTGACAGGAAAAGACGGTAAAATGAAAGAAGCATTGGCTGTATGTGCTCGCGACGACATGGCTAAAAGTTATTTGGGCCATTTGTTGGCCGCTGGGCTCAAAGAGTTTGAATCTCGTGAAGACGAATACGGTATTGATGCTGTTGAGCGAGCGATTGAAAAGAACGCCATCACTGAGACTGCCGCTCTAAACAAGGGGCTCAATATTCTCGCAACGGTTGGTTCAACAGCCCCCTTTGTTGGACTGGTGGGAACCATTTTCGGAATTATCAATGCATTCGGTCAGATTGGTGCAGAAGGTGGTGCGGACTTAACAACCCTTGCACCGGCAATTGGGGAAGCGTTGATTACAACGGCCTTTGGAATTATCGTTGCGATTGTCGGTGTATGGTTGTTCAACTATTTTACGGCAATGATTGGAAGTATCACAAACGATATGGCAGAATCATCACAAGAACTCGTAGACTGGTGCCACAAACGCATTCGTCCCGATATGAAAAGTGCCAAGTAATCCCTACCGGAGATTTGAATCATGGGAATGAATGCTGGAGGCAATAAAGGTGGCCCTATGGGAGACATCAACGTCACACCCCTCGTGGATGTGGTATTGGTTCTCCTCATCATTTTTATGGTGGTCACTCAGATGCTGCAAAGTGGTGTCGAAGTTAAGCTACCCAATGCGCGAACGACCACTTCCGTTCAGGATGTCGGCCAGCACTTGGTAATCTCCATTCGCCCCCCTTTAAAAAACAAAACTGAACCGCGCATGTATGTCGATCGTTTACAAAGTAGCAAAGACATGCTCGTCAGCGATATCAATGATGCCTATGCGGACAACCCATCCAGATCCATTTTGGTGAAAGGTGCAAAAGATTTGCGGTGGAAAGAAGCATACTCCGTTTTACAGACCATCAGCGAGGGTGGCATGACCACCATGCTCCTAGCGACGGAAAAGGAGGAGTAATGGGAAAAAAGAAGAAAAAGAGTAGCATTCTTCAACAAGAATCGAAAGGGGCTGTTGGAGATATCAATGTCACTCCGTTGATCGACATCGTGTTGGTTCTTCTGATCATTTACATGGTGGTAACCCCTGTAATGACGCATCAAATGGACATCAACCTTCCAGAGAAAACCGAAACGGTACCGGAGGAGAACGTCCCGACAGAGCAACTCCTTGTTGCCTCTTGTGAAGATGGAACATATACATTCAATCGAAAGGCTCTAGAACTAGGCCCCATCACCGATTCTCTGAGAAAAAAGATTTTGAAGAAGAGAGCGGCCGGCGAAAAGCCCGTTGTGTTCGTAGATGCACATCCTGAAGCCGGATACGCAGCGGTTGTCAAACTGATGGATGCAGTTCGAGATGCTGGAAATCAAGCCAATGTCAAAGTCAAAATTGGATTGGCTTCTTTAAAGGAAGTAGAAGACTTCGTGGCCTGTACAGCACCCGCACCAAAAACGGACGCATTGGTTGCCCCTGCAGCCGAAGGTGCACTGTGAGCCCATTCTCTCTTGAACGGTGGAGTACACCACATAGAGAGACGTTACTCGATCGCTTACGAACCTGCTTTTCATCAGAGGACAGTGCTCTGCACAATGCTTGTCTCTACCCTATTGAAACTGGGGGTAAACGTATACGCCCACTCTTTCTCTTTGCTGGATTGGAAGCTCTGGGACACACTGTAGAAGACGATGCCTATACGGCTGCGGCAGCAGTTGAACTGATTCACACCTACTCTCTTGTTCATGACGACTTACCATGCATGGACGATGATGACTTTCGTCATGGCAAACCAACCGTACACAAACAGTACAACGAAGGGATTGCTGTACTAGTAGGCGATGCATTGCTAACTAAGGCCTTTGAGGTCCTCGCCTCCGTTCAACGTGCACACGTTCCATCTCTCATTCGGCTTCTGGGAAAAGCGGCTGGCAGTGTTGGAATGATTGGTGGTCAGAGCTTAGACATTGGCTTTGAAGGCCCTGTAGAATCGCTTGAACGACTGACGTTGTTGCATCGACGCAAAACAGGTGCACTCATCGAAGTATCCTTAGCAATGGCTGCAGTACTTGGATCGGCCTCTCTTGCAGAAACCGAGGCTTTAACAACGTTTGGGAAGCACATTGGTCTAGCGTTTCAACTCGCAGATGACATCTTAGATGCAGAAGAGGATGCAGAAGAGGATGGTCCTCCAAGCTTTGTAAAACTGTTGGGTGAGTCAGAAACGAATGCTGCTGCTCATCATGCAATGACGTCAGCACTCGAGGCCTTAAAAGCACTCCAGAGCCCTACTGCACTCAAAGTCCTTGCTGAGTTCACTGTACAGAGAACCCATTAAGCATCACTCGAGGATCAAAGATCAAATGGCCAAAATGCGATTGGATCAACTCTTGATGGAACGTGGATTGGTTCCAAACTTAAGCAAAGCACAAGCCCTGATTCAGCTTGGAAAGGTGTTGGTCAATGAGGTGGTGATTGAAAAGTCCGGTACCCAGGTCAAACCAGATGTCACAATAAGAATGCGCGGTGAAAATCTACGATTTGTCTCTAGAGGTGGAGAGAAGTTAGACGGAGCTATCAATCACTTCAAGATTGACTGCACAGGAATGGTCGCTGCAGATATTGGCGCCAGCACCGGTGGTTTTACTGATTGTCTATTGCAAAGAAATGTGGCTAAGGTATATGCCATCGATGTTGGGTATGGACAGCTAGCATGGACAATAAGGCAAGACTCGAGAGTTGTGGTGATGGAACGTTGCAACGCAAGACATTTAGAATCGCTCCCTGAACCCATCGATTTAATTGTTGGCGATGTATCCTTCATATCCATCACAAAAATATTACCGGCCATGAAACGAATCGCAGCCCCAAATGCATTGGGTCTGCTTCTGATTAAACCTCAATTTGAGGTCGGACGCAATGATACTGTAGATGGATTGGTCAAAGATCCTACAATCCGGCAAGAAGCCATTGATCGTGTCACGACGGAATTTGAAGGAGCAGGATGCAAGATTGTCGGACATGTTCGTTCTTCGCTCGCCGGTGCTAAGAAAGGAAATGTAGAGGAATTGGTGTGTCTACACTTTCCGGGCTAAGGATACATGATGTTCTATTTATGGCTTAGTATTTTACTGGGGTGTACAACACCACCAGCCAACACTCCGCTACCAACATCTGCGCTTGAAGTTGAATCTTGGTTACAAACTTCTCGAAAAATACGCTACACTTTTGACATCAATGTACAGTGGCAAGGCTGGGTACTACACTCTTCGAATCCAGAACAGATTGCGATTGCGCTATTCGAATCCACTTCATCTCCGACGTCCAATCAATGGAGCGACTGTATACGAACGCATCCAGGTCCTCCAAGCCTGTGGTTGAGTTCCACTGTTGACACGTTGACGCTCACTGAACGGTATGCCAGTCAACTTGACGACACCCTCCCTATTGTTCAGGTACAGTGCTGATGTCTCTACTACATCACCTCAACATTATGCGACGGGCAAAGGGCAACGGCGATCTCTTTCCCAGCGTTGGACAACAAACACAACCTGCACCGTCTGGAAGTTCTGAACACCCCATCGGCGGAAATCTCTGGTCCCGATTGACCAAAGAAGTCATGTGGTTTCGCCACACCACACACACCGTAGAATTGCTTAATTGGCCCAGTATGCACATCGTTCACCTTACCGACGTACACATTCGTGATGAAGGTCCATTTTTAGATCGGGTCATCTCTGAGGTCAGTGGTTTGACGCCAGATCTGATTGTACTCACAGGGGATCTCATTACAAAAGGATGGACTGATAGAGCGATCGATCGATTTCTTTGCGCTTTGGCAGATGTTCCAAAAGTAGCCATCCTAGGAAACTGGGAACATTGGGTCGTCGGTAATATTGTCGACTGGCGACACCGACTGGACCGATTTGGAATCCGCTTGCTCGTTGATGAAATACACGCACTCTGTATCAACGGAATAGACCTTCAGATTATCGGAACAGACGATCACCTAGCAGGTAATAGCAATCCGGCTATGCTGTGTGCTCATCTTGTAGATACCCATGAACCTCCTCCAACCTTATGCCTGACGCATTCACCCGCGCACTTTGATTCGCTACATCCCTATCCCCTCGATTTAATCCTCGCGGGTCATGCTCACGGTGGACAAATTCGGATTCCCAAGCTTGGAGCTTTGTGGGTGCCAAAGGGAACCAAAGAATATGTGGCAGGCTGGTATACACAAGACAAATCTCATCTCTTTGTCTCGAGAGGTATGGGCTGGTCTGTTGCTCCCATTCGGTGGCGTTGTCCTCCGGAGATTGCCCACATATTCATCAATCCGAAGCAAACGCCTTAAAAAATCCATCGATAGTATACGTTGGCTTCTGTGTTGTTGGCATCCCCTGTAATGAACTCTCCATAGACCCGTTTTAACAGCAACCACTCCAACGTCACCTCATTGATATTTTCTCCTTCCTCAGCGCCATACCTCATCATATACGAAAGAAACATAGTGTCTGACAAGGTTTTCCCTACACGAAACATACTCTCAGTGGGATCCCAATCTACATTGTCAACCACAGAACCTGATAGAACATCTCCAACCGCCCCACCCATCGAAGACAGACCCGCTTGAATCAGTGCACCTGACGTTTGACTTTCTGAGTTCGCCAACTCTTGGCTGGGTTTGCCTAAAAGCATCAGCGTTACGATATCTGTCTGATCGTATGCGTAGGGAGAATTGATGGCAGAAAAATCGAGTTCCATTGTATCTACCGTTCCCGTGACTGCAACACCAATATCTCCATATTCTCCGAATGTCTTTTGGGCATACAAATTCAGCTGCGGATTGTACACATCTCCACCAGAAAAGACCACCTCTCCTTCCCCCAATTCAAACTCTTTACCCATCGTAACAAACGAACCTCTAATTGTAGATATCGTCCCTAGAACGGTTGGTTCACCACGGCTCCAACCAACGTTCAATACCCCTCTCAAGATGGTATCAACACGCACTTCTGAGAGCTTGGAAATGCCTGTGCCGTAGTCATTTGTCATGGGCATCGTAGTATGAATTGCGACACGATCACCCAGATCCACTTGTATCTCTCCACGAACGGTAGACAGCCAATCATCCAACCAATCGTCTACAACATCATTGCCTTCAACAACTTCAACATTTCGATGAATGTGAAAATTATCTGGCAATGTCAGAGAGGCGCCCGCTTCAAAAAAGTCTCGACTCAAGCGAAATCCAGCTTGATGAACGTAAGACTCACCAGAAAACTGCGTTCCTTCATCATCCTGTACCACCATAATGGATCCGGAGACAGTGGCATGTGCCATATCGGTGTTGATCACGGGAAAATCCTCCAACTCCAACCGAGTGGTACCTTGAATCCCAGATTCTGAATACGCCGCTGTTGAATCTAGGGTGAATGCTCCCCAATTAGATAATTCCAAGGGTCCTTGCTCACTAAATCTAGCGGCTCCCTCAAACTTTGAGATGGACACCTGACCATTTTGGATATCTGCTTCCATATCGATGGCTTTATATTGCACCCCCAATGACGGAAGCTCAAAACCGACTTTATCCAAGGACAAAATAGTGTGAACTAGAGGGTCATCAAGGGTACCATCAACGAGTAGATGGCCGCCTACCTTCCCGTACTCATTGGTAATATCCGACGTCACTATCGACAGTATCGTCGCTGGTACTTTGTCCCAATCCATTGTTGCAAATATCGCGTCGTCATCAAAGTCGTACGTAAAACTACCCTCTACAGCACCTTTATTTGCAAAATCAATCAACACTTCACCGTTGGCGCCATCCGACGTTGCTGAAACCACGACGCCACTATCCGTGGTCAATCTATGCTTGGCCAGTCGAGTTTTTGGAAAGTTCAGTTCAGCGTTCAACAACCAATCGTTCGGGGTTACATCTACAGTAACAGATCCATCAACAGGTCCTTTACCCAAATCAGGAAACCCCACCAACCGTCCCAGACGTTGTAGGTATACATCTTCCACTGTTGCATCCAATACCATCGACTCGAACAAAGGGACTTCTGCTCCCCCCTCTAATATTTGGGACAACCCAGTCTTGCCGTCTAGTGTGCCGATCACAACCGATTTGACACCATCTCTAACTTGAAGTTTACCCTGCAATACATCTTCATCATGATGTACATCCACATCCCATCTGAACCGTTCACCTTGTACCCCAACTAAAACATCTCCCTGCCCAACAAATCGAATCTTGGGATCGCAGACAGTACCTTGAACATAGAGTGCACTTGTGGCTATCAAATCTACATCGGGTACAACAGGTAGAGAATGACTCAAATTAGACAAGGAAGTCTCGGAGACAATCATCTCCCCATACACTGGTTGCGAACAAGATGGTGCGCCATCTTGTGTTGGAACTTGAAGCTGCATCTCAGCAATCATCTCCTCCCCATTTTGAAGCTTGATATTTGTGAGCAACCTTTCAACAGACCCTTTCAGATCAATGTATAGATCGACATTGTTGATTAAATCTGGACTGCTAAATTCTTTGAGGAGTAGGTAAGCCCCTTCGGCGAATCTACCCTTATCGCCGATTAAACTGACCTGCCCAAACAATTTCCCGCTCATGGGAATTGGAATGGTGTCCTCGCCCAAAAATAGATTCCCAACTTCACGCATGTATGCAACATCCAGAGCATCGACTTGCACCCCAATATCTGGCTCATCATTGTACTGATCCATTTTAATGCGAATATCACCAGCATCTCCAATCAGCTGTAAATCCAAATCTCCAACGCCCCCTTCTGTTAACTCAAAAGAGATGCCGTCTTTCAATCCCCAAGAGCGGTCTCCTGTTGGCGAGAAATCCAATTGCTCTACGCGCCATACGCCTTCACTCAATTCCGCACTGGCTTTTGAGTGAATGAAAGTTCTATTTTTACGCAACAAGTGAAGTTCGGCTTGTAAACTATCTTGGACCAAGGCAAGATTGATATCACCACCATCAACAAC
>CAJWHX010000021.1 GCA_913040875.1 uncultured Pseudomonadota bacterium
CATTGATCGTAGTATCAAAGAAGTTTGGATACATTGAAGGACCATGGTTCCCCCAGATCCCCATGTTCTTGACTGCACCAGCCGTAACTCCAGCCTTTCCTGCAATCAAAGAGATCGCACGGTTTTCATCCAATCGAGTCATCGCAGTAAAACGCTCACGAGGAATATCTGGTGCGGAATTCATTGCAATGAGGGCATTGGTGTTGCATGGATTTCCAACCACAACCACTTGAATGTCTGCGGCTGCATTGTCGTTGATGGCTTTTCCTTGTCCGGTGAAAATAGGACCGTTTGCAAGAACCAAGTCAGAACGAAGCATGCCTTTTGAACGCGGACGAGAACCAACTAGAAAGGCTTTATTGGCGTCTTTGAATGCTACATTGGGATCATCTGTTGCAATGATACCGTGTAACAGCGGGAATGCGCCATCATTCAGTTCCATAACCACACCAGCCAAACGAGCCATTGAAGGAGTGATCTCCAGTAATTGAAGGATAATGGGCTGATCTTTTCCAAAGCAATCGCCTGAAGCCAATCTAAATAGCAATGCGTAACCAATATTTCCAGCTGCACCTGTGACAGCAACACGAATGGGGGATTTCATAATTTCTCCAAAAATTGAACGAATGTGAAAGGACGTAAAAAAGACAGAGTCAAAGATTACAAATACCGCTTAAGTTCCTCAGAGTCTGTGATGAAATCAAACTTTTCTTTGCACCTACGACACCGAAAATCTATCCGTAAGGGACTGGCACTGATTCCAATCACCACGACCCAAAAACCAGCCCATGTTGTATAGGATCGTTCTTGAGACACTAGGTGATGATGCCTGTCATATCCGCATGAACATCTCGGCGTATCGTCTATGCCTGTAGGTTTATCAGATTTGTCTGTTGGTGTCGAATGCGGAATAGACACAATCGATTAGTGACTCGAAGAATGCTCAGGCTCAACCAAACCGGACGCCCAAGTTGTCCCACCATCAATACTTACATCATACGTATGTGGCGTCTCTGACTTTCGAACCAATACGGTTCCGGCTCGAACATGAGCCTCCGCCATATTCTGACGAAACCCGAACGTATCAGACATCTTCATCACGTTTCCGCGACTGGACATGTCGAAGGTCGTAAAGACGAAGAATATTGACATGAACCATAACGCCGCGAGAAACAGTGCAATATTGAGCTTGGTATCATGGATTAAGTGCATAAACCAAGTGGCAACCAAAGTCGCCTTAAAAGTCGCGACTACCATTGCAACAATAATCGATATTGTCGGTGGTAAGCCCAAATATGAAACAGCAACTGTAACGAACGTCATGAGAATTAACGTGCCAAAGACAGAAAAGTACACAACCAATGGTGTTATGTGTGGTTCATTGTGTGAATGTCCCATTTCTCTACTCCTATTTTATTTTGGTTATGCCACTAAGTACATCAAAGGAAAGACAAAAATCCATATTAAGTCCACCAAGTGCCAGTACAATCCCACATTCTCTACAGCGGCATGGTATTCTGAATTGAACTCTCCGCGTTTGGCTCGAAGCGCCAACCACAAAATAACTCCTACACCAATGACAACGTGCAAACCGTGGGTTCCCGTAATCACAAAGTAGAGTGAAAAGAATATGTGTGGGGCACTGTTGACGTCAATCGTACCATTCGGCCGGATTGCACCAAGAATTGTTCCATCAGACCCTGTAAATACCGGCCATTCCGCAAAGCTGTAAAAGGTTCCCGGTAACGTTCCCACATGAATTTTGTGACTGTATTCAAAATACTTAATCACCAAAAACACACAGGCCAAACCAGCCGTCCAAAGCAACAGTTTAATCAGTTTTGCACGGTGCTTCTTGCTCTCCTCGTTTTCAACAACTGGGATCAATTGTGCCTCTCTAACGGCCAAAGCCATCGTCAAAGATGACGTCAACAGGACGAGCGTATTCACAAATCCCATTGGTATGGAAAGCAAATTCCGCTCCTGAACCTCAGTGAATGTATCAGCATACCAATATCGCATTACGATGTACGCCATGAACAGCCCACTGAAGAAGAGCAATTCCTGCGCTAAGAATGCCCACATCCCTAACTTATGTGAGCTATTCTGCTGGTCCATTGTATGGAAGAAGAAGGCATGATAAGGCTTCTGATCTGCGTTTTCGCTACTCATGATAATTTCCCTTTAAATGAGGCTGAACGGATTAAACGTTGAACTTACTTTGCGGCAACACGATCTTTAACATCGATGTCGTCAAACTCGTATGGACCAACTGTACATATTGGCTGATCGTGGAAGTTGTGTTCGATCGGCGGAGTCGCAGTTTCCCACTCTAACGACAATCCGTCCCACGGATTTGCCGGCGCCTTTTCACCTTTGACCAAAGAATGAATAAGGTTGAACAATACACAGAACAAAGACAAACCGAACAGAAATGAACCAATAGAAGACAACTGCATCATCTCTTCAAACTGTGGCAAATACTCGTGATAACGACGAGGCATACCGCGATGTCCCGCAATAAACTGAGGAATAAACGTCAAGTTGTACGCTACAAATGCAAAGATTGCAATGGGTACGCCAGCCTTTTCGCTAAACATACGACCAGTCATCTTTGGCCACCAGTGGTACATCCCTGTGATCAAAGCGAAGAGTACCCCCCCCATCATTGTATAATGGAAGTGAGCAACAACAAAGTACGTGTCATGCAAGTGAACGTCTGTCGACAACGTTGCAAGAGGCAAACCGGTCAATCCACCAATTGTGAAAATCCACAAGAAGCCCAGTGTATACATCATCACAGTATTCCACCGAATCTTACCTTTGTACAACGTAGCAATCCAAGAACAGACCTTAATCGCAGTCGGGACAGCAACTCCAAAAGTAATGAAGGAGAAAATTGCACCCATGGTCTCAGATTGACCAGACAAGAACATATGGTGACCCCATACCAAGAATCCTACAGCCGCAATCGACAGTGTCGAAGCAGCAATCGCAGTATATCCAAAGATGTGCTTACGAGAGTGAATGGTCACTGTTTCGGAAATCACGCCGAATGCTGGAAGAATCATCACATACACAACAGGGTGAGAATAAAACCAGAAGAAATGCTGGAACAGGACCGGATCTCCACCGAGTGCAGGGTCGAAGATACCAATCCCCAAGAATCTTTCTACCATGAGGAGAACAAGCGTCACGGCGATGACTGGGGTTGCAAGGATTTGGATCAAAGACGTTGCATACATTGCCCAGAGGAACAACGGCAATTTGGTCCAAGTCATACCCGGAGCCCGCATCTTGTGAATGGTGACAACAAAGTTCAGCCCTGTCAAAATCGACGAGAAACCAAGAATAAACGCACCACTCAAAGCTGTAATTACATTTGTTCCATACTTTGAAGAATACGGTGTGTAAAAGGTCCATCCCGTATCCACACCACCAAGTACCAATGTTGTTACGAAGAAGAATGCACCAAACAGATATATATGAAAGGACAGTCTATTCAGTTTTGGAAAGGCTACATCTTTGGCTCCAAGCATCAACGGAATCAGAAAGTTTCCAAGAGAGGCGGGAATGGCTGGCACGAGAACCAAGAACACCATGATGGCACCATGCAAGGTGAATGCCTTGTTGTAGTTAGAAGCGCTTAAGGTCGGTGCAGCATCTAAGAGTTCATACCGAACCAACATTGCAAATGATCCACCAATCAAGAAGAAACTTAAAATCGTGGCCAAATACATAATGCCGAGTCGTTTGTGATCTACTGACCAAAACCAAGATTTGAATCCAGAAGTGGCATTCAAGTAATTGGACTCGTCATGTGTAGCGTCTGCATTCATAGCTTTCCTCTTGTTGTAGTTTTAGTTTAATGTTTTGATGTATTCAATTATAGCTGCCAAACCCGACTCTTCTTTGCCTTTACCAAACGCCTTATGTAGGTTGACCGGCATACCAGCTGGGGGATACCCTGCAACAACTTGCTTTTGTGGTTCCAAAACAGACATTCGAATGTAGTTGTCATCTGCCACAGCAGTTGACCCATCAGCAAACTGTCTCTCTTTATTGTACAAGCCTTTCCAAGTGGGGCCAGTTCCAGGCGTTCCATCGATAGAGTGGCACCCAGCGCATCCGCCCTTACTGGTGTAATACTCACCCAGTTTGGTAACATCACCAGCATACGCGGCTTCTGCATCAAAATTGTTCTGTGCCTTCACCCAAAGTTGAAAATCACTCTGTTCCAACACAACGACCTTAGCCAACATACGAGAATGCGAATCCCCGCAGTATTCCGTACAGAAGATTTGATGAAGACCAACTTTTACATTTTCAGGATTGCTTTCACATGTCAATTCAGGGTTGTCTTTCTTGTCTTTGGCACACTGGTCAGCAACGGCCTTCTTGACGTCCGCACCGCGACTGGTAAACAAGACTTCCGATCCAGATGGACTTGGAAGGGCGTCAGAGAACGTAAACTTGTAAGAGTAAAACAATTCTTCTTCTGCTGGCTCATACAAATCTGTTGTTTCAAACCATTGAGATGTATAACGGTTTGGAAGAACATCCTTCTTTATTCGGAAATCAGGAATGTAGAACGAGTGAAGAACATCCTGAGAAACCATTTGTAATCGAACAGCTTCTTGATTTGGCACAACCAAATTACGAGATTCAAATCCACCCAATGTTGGATAGCTAAAGTTCCAGTCCCAACGTTTTCCAACTACATTTACCTGCACTGCATCTACAGGTGAAATTGTCGACTTAACATACCCTTGAAAACCCATTACGAACATCGCAATCAGTAAGAACGACGGAAACACAGCCCAAATCAACTCTAAGGTATGATGCCCTTTCAAGTCTAAGGTCTTGTGATCAGGACCTTTGTCTTTGTACGCCACTGCGAAGTAAAACATTGCCCCCATTAAGGCAACAAAGAACACCGCACAACACCAATAAATAAAGGAGAATGTACTATCGACATCTCCAGCCAACGTCGATGCAGCTTTTGGCAAATAAAACGCAGACTCTTGCGCTGTTGCTGTTGAGATCCAATACAGAACCGTCATGATATTCACTCCGAAACTTGTTGGGTTTGGTGCCGTTCTCGGCGCCAAAGAGCGGTGACCATTGCACCTAAGAAAAACATTGTGACAACACCCGCCAGTCGCATTAGGCCAAATGCCGAAGCAGTGTAGCGACCCGTAGAATTGTCGTATGAGAAACAACTCAAGATGACTTTATCCACTGTAGTTCCGATTTTGCCTTCTGACGCCTCAATGAGAGCGAACTTGAAATCTCGAGCAGAATAGCTGACGCCATACAAATATCGAGAAATGGTTCCATCAGGAGAGAGAATCATAATTACAGCAGGATGTGCAAATTGCTTTGATTGCTCGTCGTATGTATAACGATATCCGACTTGATTTGCAATATCCGTAATTACTGACTGTTTTGCAACCATAAATTCCCATGAGGCATTTTGCTTGTCCAACTCTTCAAGATAGGCTCCCCGCTTTTGCGCAGCCAAAGAACTGGTTTCTTCAGGATCAATACTTAATGTTAACATTTTAAACTGATCGCCGGGTACCCAATCCATGTCTTTTAGGCCATTTAATACTGCGTTCAACTGCACAGAGCAGAGCGATGCACACGAATAATAATTCAATGTAAACACAGCGGGTTTACCATCTTTAAAGTGCTCTCCCATTGAAATACGATCCCCGAAGTGGTCCTGAACCTTCAACGTCAAATTTATTTTGTCGCCCAAATGCTCATCCACACCTGCTGAATTAGCAATGATCTCCTCAGTTGGTGTTGCTGAAGCATCTGCCGATAATAGCAGAACACAAAGGACCCAATATAGACCCCGTACACAGTATTTTTGTATGACGATGTGAAACATTGATTTTCTCGGATTGTTCAGCATACTTGAATCAAAACTATCAATCTGAATTTAACTCAGTACCCGAAAGGTGACCACTAAACGGTTTCGAGATATAGTTTCGCATGTCTATGATTTCCGATCTGATATCTCTGACCAAACCTCGTTTGAGCGCAACGGTAATTTTCACGGCTGCTGGAGGATGGTGGTTGGCTCCAGTAGATTCTCACTGGACGACTGGTTTTTTTGCTGTTCTGGGAACAACCCTTACCGTTTGGGCTGCAAATACCATGAACAACTATTTAGAGCGTGAAAGCGACTTGTTTATGGAACGAACAAAGAATCGTCCTCTTCCAAATAAACGCATGTCCCCAAATATAGCGCTGGCATTCGGGCTGGTATTGACAGGAATCTCTCTTCCTATGCTGGTGGAACTCACCAATCCTTTGACAGGATTTCTGGCGGGCGTGGCATTGATTTCTTATGTGCTTGTATATACACCTTTGAAGAGAACTTCGTCGACAAACACCCTTGTCGGAGCCTTTCCCGGCGCCCTTCCACCGTTGATGGGTTGGACTGCAGCAACCAATTCTATTGACATCGGAGGACTGTTATTGTTCTCGGTGATGATGATCTGGCAGATCCCTCATTTTCTAGCGATTGCCATCTATCGACGTGAAGAGTACGCCAAGGCCGGATTGGTCATGCTACCCGAAGTGAAAGGCTTGCAATTCACACGAGCCCAAATGCTTTTTTACACGTTTATTTTATTGCCCATCCCCCTTTTGTTATTCGTTGCAAAAACAACCAGCTGGGCAACATTGCTCCTAGGATCTGGGTTGAGTGTGTACTGGTTTTCACAGGCTATAGACGGGTATCGAAACAAACGAGAAGACAAATGGGCTCGAAAATTTTTTGGTACTTCTCTTCTCTATTTAATGGGGATGTTTGGAGCCATGCTGATTGACGGACTTTTGATGACGTGGAAGATCGTATGACAGAATCGAACTCTACAGAAGATACCGTCGTTCGTCCGTTCATTTCTTTGTGGTGGGCATTGTATGTCTTATTTGCCATCGGCTACCCACTCTTTTCCATGCTGACGGAGGTTCATCCACCACCTTACATGGGACAGGTGGAGCCTTTCGTACTCATCAAGCAAGATGGAGAGCCCATGCATTTTGGCAAAGACGACCGGCCCTCTATTGTCAATTTCATCTACACGCGATGTCCAGATATATGCCCCTTGTTGACAGCAAAGATGTCGGAATTGCAAAAGCGCATTCCGGCTGAAGATGCGTTGCTCCTTTCCATCTCGGTCGATCCAAACTATGATACTCCGGCAGTACTTCTCGATTACGGTACGAAGTTTGATGCTGATTTTACACGCTGGCACTTTTTAACGGGAGAAGAGCCGCAGACTCGAGCAGTCGTCGCATCTTTTCAAACCATTTTCGAACACGCATCACAATCCAGTGATACTCATCCAAACATATTACACAGTGAACAGTTCATTCTGGTCGACACATTTGGAGAAATCCGCGGGTTCTTTGATGATAGTCCAGAAGGATTAAACGATTTAATGCGGGCCATCGATGGTCTATAATTCTGTTATCATTGCTTGTGATACACTCGGTTTCAATTAATCAACACACCAATCATTATGTCCTCTGCTCAGTATCGCCCGAAAATGCCTTCGCCACCAGCCTCATCCAATGCTGGATTTTGGACAACCGTTTTTATTTTAGCAGCGGCGGTATATTGGACACTAATTCCCATTTGGCCAGTTCTAAACACAGAAATACTTGGCGATGCCGACACCGATGCAATTCGAGGCATGTGGAGTTTTGATCACGTGAAACGTTCGATGCTCCCTCCAGAAACGCCCATATGGTCGGACCAAATCAATTTTCCTGCTGGAGTGTTGGCGCTCACGCTGCCTTGGACCACCAGTGTGATCCTATCTCCTCTGGGATTCTTTTTCGGCCCCGTGATAGCTTGGAATCTAAGCATCGCGACGATTCTTCTAGCGATTGGTGTCAGTACCGCTTGGCTCGTTCGGCAGCTGACCGAATCGTGGTCCATTGGGTGCGCAATGGGCGGACTGGTGATGACTCAACCCATGCTGCTTCACGCCATTGCTGATGGAACTCCCGAGCACCTGTCTTTATGGGGGGTACCACTTCTACTGGGAATGACGTGGAAAGCCTTCAAGGAAATTTCTCCAAAGTGGGGGGTCGGTGCAGGATTGATGGCGGTTCTGGTCGCGTTGGACTCTCCATACCACGCAATTTACGCAGCATTGACTGGGTTGATCGTTCTACCTTGGTCTTTCATTCGCCGCTGGAAGATAGAGGAGAGATTGGACTTTGTTTGGACGATGGGCTCTTTACTTACCATCTGTGTTGCCGGCGCTGCGATGATGGCCGCGCTATACAGTTTCTTTCCACTTGGAGAGTCCTCAACAGAGGAGTACTTAAGTTTGTGGAAAATGAACGCTGCAGACCTCCGAGTTTGGTGGAGACACGACTTTGGTACAACACTCATGCGAGATGCCTCTTTGGTACCAACGGCTATCCCCATGCCCATTTTGTGGTTTTCAATGGGAATGGTTGTGCTAGGGTTGCCCCGTTCTTTACCATGGGCGCTTGCTGGACTCTTGATGCTCAACTTATCGCTCGGACTCAATGAAAAATTACCTGTCCATCTAAGTTATTGGATCGGTTCTTTTGGATATCCCATCGGGAATCAAATTTTAAACGTCAACGCACACCTCTATGCGTTTCCAGGTCTGGGTGAAATACGCTTTCCACAACGATGGCTGATTCCATCTGCAATGTGCTTTGTCGTCGGCGCAAGTCTTGGAGTTCATCGCATGAGTGTATGGCTCAAAGAGCAGGCGTGGGGACCCAGTTTTCTAAAGGGACACACCGTCTATGCAGCATTTGCGGTTGCACTGGGAACCTTTGCATGCGTAAGAACGAGTCAAATAGACCTGCACTTTCCCAAGCAAGCATTGCCACACATTCAATTCGCCACCTACTTAGCCGATCATCCTGAAAATGGCGCGCTCATCATGCTACCACAAATGAGACCCCCACCCAAAAGTGGTAAACGCTCAGACTTACCAGTTTTTGCAAATTTAGCGGATTCCTTATCCTCGGCAGATGTACAATACTTCCAAACGATCCACGGCAAAAAGATTTATGATCAACCAAGTCTCAAAACTCTTTATGCCTTTGAAGGGTCCGAGTATATTTATCGACTTGTCCGAGAGTGGGACGATTTGGCACACCCAATGGTTACCGGAAATCCAATCCCCGCATCAGCATACGATGAGCGCTTTACAAAACGAAGACGACGGGGCTTAAAAGAGCTCGTCGAATCTGGACTCAAATGGGTTGTTGTCGATTTGGGGGCCTACAATGACCAAGCCCTAGACATTCTGTACAAACAACTCAACCCCTATGAGGTCAATCGAGAAACGTTTGATGAAGGAGATGGTGTCTTAATCATTGAACTCGATATCAACCCTTCGATCGTAGCGAATTCCGACGACGAACCAGTGCTGGCACCAACAAAATCAGAAGCCCCTGCGCCATCTGAAGAGGTACCATCGGAAGAGGTCGCGACAGAGTAGCGCACCCCATACGCTTTTCAGGTTCATCGGCGGATCGGAGTCCTAGAGTGTAGGTAAACGTTTCGTCGATGTGTGCGTCCGCGGCATCTGCGAAAACAACAAGTGTTGCATTTTGTATTTCTGTACTGGACACTTCCCACACACCTTCACCGTTGATCGCCGTAAAAGATTGATACTGCACTTCATCACCATTCTGATGAACCAATTGCAGTCTCCACGTAACTGAGTTGAAATGGTCTCCAACTGTCGTGCCATCAAAATACAATTCGACCAGTCGGTTGTCCTCAAATGCCTCTTCAAAAGACCAATAATTGTATCCATATGCACCCGGACGCAATGTAGAGGGAACGGTGTATCCCCCCTCATCCACTGTCAACACTCCTGCCCATCGTTCGTCAACCGAAGAGTCTGTGTCTACATACGCATCGACTTTGGTGTCATAAATAATTTGATTTGGATAATCCCAGTGCACATTGTGTGCCGACATATCGCTCAGCAACTCGCCCAAGTCCATCTGTCTGTTGAACAAGTGATTGTCCCACCAATCCAGTGGACGAACAGATTCAATGACACCGTCCTCTGTCCAGGAGCGAGCCACGGAATCATTTCCCACATGAAATTCGGTCAAATACTGTAGAAATATGAACGCTCCATAAGGATGGTACTCCTCAATGTTTCCACTGGAAAAGAGTTCAAAATACGCCAATGGTAGATAGGGTCTAAGTGCATACCCAAATAAAAAATCGGCATGAGATGGATGGGCTGACAGTACCTCTTGTTCCACCCAAGTTGCTGAAGCCTCCCAATACCAGCGATCTTGAAACTGTGTAAACTGTCCTGACCGGTGCTGTACAGCATGAAAGAACTCATGGGGCACAGTGGTTTGACCAATGGACCAAGAATCTGTCACATAAGGTCCCAAAACAACCATCGGATACCCATTGTCATCTACGTCATAATACCCCGCCACACCAAAGTCTGATGGCATATCAGAACCTGTCCCACCCAGATAAACATTGAAATAGGAGCCTCCAACAGGAGCCTCCATACCCCAGGTTTCCACTTGCAATTCCCAAGAATTCTCCAACAGAATTAAGATGTCGGAAACCCGTTGAGAATCCTCGAAATTTTCTCCCCAGTGAAGGGCAAAATGCTCAGAAAAATCGACTTGTTCTATCGGTGTTTCAAAAGTATCCAGATGTTGCAAAGGATCTTTGGTCATTTGATGGTAACGGACTTGTCTATGATGCCAATGCTGCCAAGACACCATCGTATGACACGGAACTGTGTTGGCTCCTGCGATGCCCATCCACAGCGATATCATGAATCCAAGCGACGCAGTAAATCTTCAATAAATCGTAGTGAGATGCCCCACACGTCTGCAGTGCCAATATTCACAACGGGAGCGTCGTATTCTTGCCCCTTGTACGTCGCACTCCGAGTACTTCGAAGTGCTGGATTTGTAAAGGCTTGCAGAGGCAACCAATGCACTTCGGCCACCTCACTCTCTTCCAGTACACATTCTACGCTCGACTCTAAGGAAAACACAAACGCGGCCACCTGCAGCTTCGGGTGATTTAAGTCAGACAATCTCCCTCGACACTGCTCTGCTACAATCGCCACGCCGATTTCTTCTTCGGTTTCTCGAATGGCTGTTTGCAGCAATCCACCATCGATATCCTCTTCTCTCCCTCCTGGAAACCCCATGTGCCCACTCCAATAGTCCCCTTCTTTAACCGCTCGTCGAATCATGTATATGTGGTCATCTGGACGAACGAGTACGGCGACAGCAGCTCGAGATTGTGCTGTCGCTACCGGTTCATTGGTTTGGATCGTTGGCAATAAAGTCAATCTGGAATGGTAAGAAGTCATGACATCCTTATTATAACGGAGAGCAAAGTAACGCCCTATCCCTCTCGTAACAAAGAAGGGGCAAGAAAGTCACTAGAACAAGCAGATCAAATCGGATATATCATTCTCCAAGCGAACAGGATTTTAAATGAGCACCTTTGACGACAGCGATTTTGATGACAGCGAAGAAGAGTGGGATGACGATTTAGACAAAACGACGCCCATGTCTTTTCAAGAGTGGTTGTGGGATGTCTTCATCACCTGGGGACCCGCTATTTTCATGGTGTTCTTCATTCGCTCTTCCGTTGCAGAACCGTTTCGCATTCCGAGCGGATCAATGGTTCCAACATTGGCGATTGGAGATCATATTTTGGTCACCAAGTACTCATATGGTTGGCGCCTTCCCCTCACACGGATTCCCCTTGGTTCACCCCAAGTCCCAGATCGTGGAGATGTGATTGTATTCGTCAAACCCAATCCAGGGCAAAATGACTTCGTCAAAAAGTTTGACTTTCCCTTCCCGCCATTTTTTACCCGTGACTTTGTAAAACGCGTGGTGGGTTTGCCAGGAGACAAAGTCCGCGTCAAAAACAATGTGGTTTTCGTCAACGGTGTGGCACAAGCAAAAGAGAAGGTTGGAGACTTTAAATTTGTCAACCAAAATTGCTACTCTACAAATACAGTGGAGTATACTGAAACCATGAACCGTCAACCACACAAAATTTTAAACAACTCTCAATATGTGTCTAGATTTAGCGACTTCGCTGAGTTTACAGTGCCTGATGGTGAAGTGTTTGTGATGGGTGACAACCGTGACAACTCCAGTGACTCTCGAGATTGGGGGACGGTCCCATTGTGGAACATCAAAGGCAAAGCACAGTGGATTTGGTTGTCCCTAGAGACATGCAATTCCCAAAGTGTATTTGGGGAGGTGCGGTCTGAGCGGTTCGGTCTTGCCGTGGAGTAGTACCCCGAAGTGGTTGCTCACCCTAGAGATCTTGGGTATCTGTGCGTGGATTGGTTTATCGACGATTGACATCTGGCGGACCACTCATGAGACAGAGCTCATTCCTCTAGATGCAAAAGCGCTCAAAGCTCAACAGGGCAATGAACGCTGGAACGGTGTTTTTTTCCAGGACCAGCATGTAGGTTTTACTGTCAACCGCACCAGTGCACTAGAGGATGGTCGAATGCTACTCGAGCAACGATCCATGCTGAAATTGGTCACCTTTGACAAACTGCAAACCGTTATTACCGCTGGCGCAGCACTAACAGACGATACTGGTCATCTACAGCGCTTTGACTTCTTCATGAAATCAGACCTCGCAAGTCTATCCGTGAAGGGTGAAATCCGTCAGCGCCAGATCGTTATGGAAATAGACCAAGGAAATGGGGAGATTCAAGAGTTGGATTTTCCGATTGAAAAGCCTCCGCACGTCGCCCTTTCTTTGGAAAGCCAGATTCGTCAGATGGAACTCGCCGTTGGAAAGGAGTTCACCCTGCCCTACTTTGACCCAGCGTCAATGAGTGATGGTGAAATGGTACTAAAAGTCGTCGATTCTGAAGTCCTTGACAACGGAGAGGAAGCTTGGTGGGTACTCTCAAACTTCAATGATGTTCAGACACGCTCGTTAATTGCATCCAATGGAGACATCCTGCGCCAAGAAGGCGCGCTTGGTATCTCGATGGTACGAATGAGTCCTGAAGATGCACAACAATTGGATTTAGAGGAGCCTGTCGATCTCATTGGTCTATCTGGAGTTCCAGTAAAAGGAAAACTCAAGAATCCCAGAGAGAAACTCTCTCTCGTAGTTGCAGTGACTGGAGTAGACATCAACAAAATAGCGGACGGTCTCCCAACGCAATCGGTCAACAGAACCACAAAGCAGATATCCATAGAAAAAATAGATCTGAGCGATATCGAGGATTCATCGATTCCAGAAGATGGTCCAGAATACAAAGATGCTTTGGTTGCAACCTTGGATATCCCTTCCGATCATCCTGACATTCGTGCAAAGAGTACCGAAATTATCACGTCGAGCACCAATAGACTTGAAGCCGTACAAGCCATCAATCAGTTTGTCTTTGATTATATGGAAAAGACGCCGGTAATTGGTGTTCCAAATGGACTGACGGCGCTGCAACAGGCTCAAGGAGACTGCAACGAGCACACGGCTCTCTTTGTGTCCCTAGCTCGTGCTGCCAAAATCCCCTCTCGTATTGCAGCAGGGATCGTATTTTCAGATCGAACCGGTCCCCTAAAACAATTTTACTATCACGCCTGGCCTGAAGTGCTGATGTACAATCAAGAGGGTCTGCCCATCTGGATTCCTGTCGACCCCACATTTGGACAGGCACCTGCGGATGCCACCCACATCAAACTCGTAGAAGGTGGACTCGACAGGCAAGTAGAAATCATGGCCTACCTGGGGCAAATCAAGCTGGAAATGATCTCAGACATCCCATCTTCTATGCCCAAGAAAAGACCAAATACCCAACCAGAAGCGCACACCGCTCCAGAACCCAAACAGGAGACACCCGATGATTCGAATTGATGGACTGGAAAAACGCTATGGAAAGTTCCAAGCGCTGCATCCCCTGACGTTGCACATCAAAAAGGGAGAGGTTTTTGGTTTCCTCGGTCCAAACGGTGCCGGAAAAACAACCACCATACGTACCCTCGCTGGGGTTCTAACACCGACGGCTGGAACTGTACACATCGATGGAATCGACATCATCAAGAACCCTGTCGAGAGTAAAAAGAAGGTCGGATACATTCCCGACAGACCCTACCTCTACGACAAACTCACCGCTCGCGAGTTCTTACAGTTCGTGGGACAACTCTACGAACTGACACCTGCACACATTCGAGAGCGCGGAGATGATCTGCTCGAAGAACACGGTCTGATTGAACGGGCTGACGAGTTGATTGAAGCCTACTCACACGGGATGAAACAGCGACTGGTTCTCTCTGCTTCGCTTCTCCATGAACCACCTCTGTTAATTGTCGACGAACCGATGGTGGGACTGGACCCTCACGGTGCCAGACAAATCAAAGATCGATTCCGCAGCATTGCCGATGAAGGGCGAACCGTCTTTCTCTCCACACACTCTTTGGATGTAGCGCAGGAAGTGTGCGATCGTGTGGGGATTCTGTTTAAAGGTCGATTGGTCGCACTGGGTACGGTGCAAGAGATGCTGACCCAGCAAAATCAAGGCAACTTAGAAGAAGTATTCTTACAAATTACCCAAGAACAGATGGATGCCCAACAGGGGTAACTTATGTCCCGCACAACAATTCTCGTGTGATACAATATCAATAGCTGCAACTCATTAGGATGCCCGGTGCGATTATCATCTCTTTCCACCATTGCTATACTCTTGCTCTCCAACGTACTAGGCTGTAGAAAGCAACAAATCCGGTTGGAGCGCTACAAGATCGACAAGCCGACTGGAGAATGGCGAAATGTGAAAAGTGGATCAGCTGATTACGCTTGGTACAATTCTAAGATTGGAGCAACCATCTATGTCGACTCTAATTGTGAGCAGCGTTTTGAAGACCGTCCCCTACACGACTCTCTCTATTCGATGACCTCGGGTATTCGAAGCAAAGAAGAGCCCATTGAACGGGCCTTATTCTTAGACGGACGTGAAGCAGTCATGCTTCAAACAAAAGGAAATCTGGATGGAGTCGATATTCAAATGGCCGTTGTGGCACTGGCAAAGAATCAGTGTCTCTTTGACTTTGTGTACATCACTAGACCAGAAAACTTCCCAAAGGGATTTGGTGACTTCCATCAAATGCTCCACACCTTTGAATCTAGAACTGGATGGAACAATATCTTAGAATCTCCTTCTGTTCGAGAACAAGAATAATGCTACGTGCTGTTGAGTTCGTAGGGGAGATTACACTCCTGAGTTGGGCAGCCCTCAAAGAGTTCTTTGTCGGACGACAAGATTGGATACTCATCGTCGAGCAGCTCTCTAAAGGCGGTGTAGACTCTTGGTCCATAACAATACTGACGGCTGTATTTACTGGTATGGTGATGGCGATGCAGTTTGCGATTGGTCTAGAACCATTTGGAGCCTCAATTTACACCAGTAAACTCGTATCACTTGGGATTGTTCGAGAATTGGGACCTGTATTAACAGCCCTATTGGTGGGCGGTCGTGTGGGGGCTGGGTTTACCGCCGAACTTGGATCGATGGCTGTAACAGAGCAAATTGATGCGATCCGCTGTTTGGGGGCTGACCCAGTTCGAAAATTGGTGATGCCACGGGTGGTTGCCATGACGCTGATCATGCCACTATTGACAGTATTAGCAGATTTAATTGGCTGTTTTGGTGGTGGGTTCATCTCAATGATTAAAGTCGATTTAACCGCCCAATATGTTGTCAGGCAAATGCTCGAAACCATTGGTCACGAAGATCTGATGCACGGACTGATGAAGAGTACCTTCTTTGGCTATTGGATTGCCATCATCGCCTGCTGGAAAGGGATGAATATCCGAGGTGGTGCAGAGAGTGTTGGGATTGCGACCACGGAAACCGTCGTGTACATCTCAGTGGGAATTTTGATATCCGACTTTGTATTGACGCAGCTTTTCCTCACCATTTACGGATAAGGAACATCCATGTCTGAAATCATCATCTCCTATCGAAATGTAGAAAAATCATTCGGCAACAACCGGATCTATCGCGATGTCACCTTGGATATTCACCGCGGCGAAACGCTCTGTATTATCGGAGGTTCTGGAACGGGTAAATCTGTCATGATGAAGATGCTCGTTGGATTGTTGGAGCCAGATGCTGGTGAAATCGAAGTGTTTGGACAGTCTATCGTTGGACTCAAACAACATCAATGGCTCAACATTCGCCGTCGTGTAGCGATGCTGTTTCAGGGTGGTGCGCTCTTTGATTCATGTACCGTTGGAGAGAATATTCAATACCCGATGATCGAACACAAATGGGGAGACAAACCCACGCGAGAAAAGAGAGTGAGTGAAGTATTGGAAATGGTGGGACTGGGCAAAATTGAAAAACTCTACCCTTCGGAGATCTCTGGCGGGATGAAGAAAAGAGTTGCACTGGCTCGTGCTTTAGCCCCTGGCACTTCTTTGGTTTTGCTT
>CAJWHX010000022.1 GCA_913040875.1 uncultured Pseudomonadota bacterium
GTTCTACACCTCAATGTGTGGGCTGTGGAATATGCTACTTCGGCTGTCCAAGCAACGGTAAAGCGAGTGTGAACCTTTCACTGCTTCCGATAGCCCAGAACTTTGATTGTACAATCCAAGCCGAAGCGGAGGTTGTCGACATTTTGGTTGAAGGAAGGAATGTCGTTGGAATTAAAGCTATCGGACGAAACCCTGACACTGGGGAAACTGGAGGCATATTAACAGTTAAAGCCAAGAAAACTGTTCTAGCAGCCGGAGCGATTGGCACTCCCAAACTCTTGTGGCAGTGCGGATTGGCAAAACAAATCAGTCCACATGTGGGGGAAGGACTCCACGTACACCCCGGAAGTACACTGATAGGCATTGCGCCTGAACCAATCGAAATGTGGAAAGGCGCCACACAAGGAGCCTATTGTCATCCTCCAGACTTGCCGGGTGTATTGCCGCACACCTTCTCCGCGCCTCCAGAGGCTTGTCTACTCGCCGCAGGATTTGTCGGAGATACATGGCAAGAAGGACTAGCCTTGCTCCCCAATATGTGCGGTATGCTGGTTATGGTTTCCGATAAAGGAAAAGGCTCTGTGCGGGCTCACTCGGATGGTAGAGCCGATATTACCTACAACTTTGATGATGAAGATGTACAACGAATCAAAGATGGTCTGGTCGCGGTATCCAAAATTCTCTTAGCGGGCGGTGCGAAAGATTTACGAGCGCCCATTCATGGTGTGGGGGTCATCAACAGTCCTGAGATGCTACATGCGCAGCTGAAAGATCTATCGATTCAAGATTTCACTTTGTATGCGGCTCATCCAATGAGCACTTGTCGGATGAGCGAGAGTCCCAACACTGGAGTGATCAATCGCAATGGATCCGTTCACAACCTTCGGAACCTATACATTGCTGACGCTTCTGTTTTCCCTACGAGTCTTGGAGTCAACCCACAATTGTCCACGATGGTTTGCGCCTCGCATATTTCTAGAAAAATGATACATTCTGAGTCATTTTAGGGACGCATCTTGAAGCTTTATACTGGTCAGCAAATCGGACACTGGACTCTCCTTTCCAAGCTTGGAGTTGGAGTCGATGGACAGGTGTGGTCGGTGGAGAGAGCTCTCGGTGATTCTACAGAACGGCGGGCCATGAAATTGTGTGAGCCTTCGCCAAACTTTTATCAAGAATACGAGTTGCTTAGAACCGTCAACATAAGAGGGGTTATCCGAGTGTATGAATACAACACATTCGAATCGCTCGTCTATTATGTAATGGACCTCGCAGTCGGACTTCCATTCGTGGAGTATCTCCATCAGATATCAAAGGAAGACCGATATGAAGAGTGCCTTCATTTATTGGTCTCCATTACAAACATCGTCGAACAGCTACACGCTCTGGGATTAATGCACTTAGACATCAAATCAGACAATCTACTCGTCTCCAGTGAAGGAACCATTACATTGATTGATTTTGGCAAGATTGGCTTCGTTGGTGATCACTCCGTACATCGGAAAGGCTCTCATCAAACGATGTCACCAGAACAGCGTTCTCACTGGCATCTTACCCCCAAGTCAGATGTATACTCTCTTGCTGTCACAGTGTATCAAGCATTTTTACATACTCCCGTACCATTTGCACGTATCGGTCAACCATGGCCTTCACTCTTGCAGTATTGCTCCAAAATGGAACAGAGTTTTGCTGGATTCATACAACAATGTCTTCACGTAGTCCCCTCTGAACGTCCTTCTATGACAGAATTCCATCGGGCTGTTTTTTCAATGCAAACCAATCAATTTCGCGGTAAATATTTCCCTTTAACCGAAACCTATATCGGTACTTACCCTACATTAATGGAAAAGAACTGTATACTCGTTGGACACATCGGAAGTGGACGACGTCGGATCCTACGCGAAAACATACGCTTGTCTTATTTAGATGGGATCCCAGTATTCGTCGCAAAGGCAATCTCTCTCAAACCGTTTCACTTGTGGCGTACAATCGTTGAGACCGTCTTGCGACATATACCTCTAAGGCAACGAACCAATACGATACAGGGGTTCGAAACAGAAATGCAATTGCTGCTACCAGAGATGTTTCCATCTGTAGAGCCGTTGGATTTGAATATTCAGACTCGTACACTCGCGAAAGCCATCGGCATCGTTTTATCCAGATGTGGGCCAATTACGATCATCCTCTATCAACTGGATATCGCCGATCTTGGTAGTCTAAAAATTGCCAAGCATCTTTGGAAAAACCCAGTCGAGAATGTGACCATGTGGGGCACTTCCCTCAAAGAATTTCACTGGGCTCAGACCATTCATCCCCCCAAATGGACAAAGGAATCCGACAGACTGATGATGCAGTCTTTGATTCCGAAGACGAGAAGACAAACAATACCTGGTTCAAACCCATTACAAAGCTCCATCAAAGCATGGCATCTCATCGCTAAGCAACGCGACGAGCCAATGATGGTAGAAGGGGTGTCCACGACAAGTATGTGGCCTCTAGGTCTGATCCAAGAGCCCTTCTCAATTCGTATAGCACAACTGTTGCATCCAGATGTGAATACACTTATTGACCGTGGCGTTTTAGAATATATTGGTCAACCACCATCTCTACGATTTCGATTCGTCCCCTTTCGTTGGATGGTGCAGCAATCTTTAATGGTCAAGGATAAATACAAGGAAACCCATGCCAGTCTTGCTGAGGCATGGGATATCCTCAGTGCGTCAAAAGACTCGATGCAAACACTTCACCACCTCTCCCAATCCGGAAAGCTAACCCCAACGCATCTCGGTCGTGCTTTATGGTTGTCCATCGTTGAACTGAACTCAGCTCAACTGAAACAGTGGTGGTGGCTCGGAAAACTCTATGGCATCTTGCCATCCAATATTGCTTATCAAATCGCGAACATCCTCATTCCACTCCTGAGCGGACACCCCATTGACAGCGAAAAATTAGCGTCTCTCGAACAACGAAATCTAAGCCCCACTGAATCCTGCATCATCCAATATCTACGCTTCAAGCATGAACTCTTGACGGAGAATCACATACTGGGAATTCAACTTGCCGAACAACTCTTGAGTGATTTGTCTCCTGAAATTCCAAAGTATCAGTCTATGGTCTACATCGATCTCGCAAGCATGTATATCCAGTACAACGACCCTCAAAATTGCATCCGACTCTGCACCCACGCTCTAATCCAGCCGATGACCCACACTTTCACCGATATATCGATTCAGTTGTATGTTTTATTGTCAAAGGGTCATTTATACTCGTTGAATCTTCATGAAGGATTACAGGCTTGCAAGCGTGGACTGAGGCTACAGAACATACCCATCCAATCTACCGTTGAACTCTATCACACTCAAGGAACGATTGAGTACCAACTGGGGAAGCGTTCGGCTGCCCGGAATAGCTGGAACACCATTCAGTTTCACAGCTTACTCTCCGTCAGTGCAGTGGGTCCCAGCGCCACATTGGAATCTATACGACTCGAAGTAGAATCCGGTAAGGCGCGTTATCATCAACATCGAATCCGTCAACACCTCACATTGCCGATTGCAGATGCAGATAAAGGAAACTTGCAAGCACTGTGTTGGGAGGTTGCCGTTCAAATGGCTTCTAGTAGATGGATGAAACATGGATATACACTGAATCGGGAACCGTTGAATGATCGGGCTAAGATTGCGCTTGCCAAATGGTACTGGCTGATTGGGGACTTACAAAAGGGTTTTGATTTGTTGGAGAGTTCCAATGAAGATTATGATGGCTTTCATGTCCGGGTTGAGCAAATCCGGTTTGCGCTGCTTTTGGGATACTTTGACTGGGCTAAGGAAGCCGCCTACGAATTAAACACATTCACCGACTTGAGCCAGTTTTCCGATGTATACTTGATGCTGACCCTGTGCATAGAATGCATCGATTTCAATGATCCTTCGCCACTATTGGAGACCTCTCTGCAACACGAGTGGGTGGAAATTTATTTGGGTGGACTCCACCTCTTGGCGATGAGAAAACGACTCCGCTCCGAAAACAATTGTGATACGTTGGAGATGTTGGAACGGCGCGCCAAGGCTTTAAACCACAAGTTGTACTTGGCATTGAGCGACCCAACGCTCTACGCCTAAATCGCTACACACTTGGAACCCTCGTGCAAGACCTATTGGATAAATATGAAATTACTGAATTGATCTCCAATACTCCATCTGCGGATGTCTATTTTGGAGAGCTAAAAGGGATTGAGGGGTTTCGTAGACCGGTCGTTCTCAAGCGCTATAGACAACTAACGCAACATCAAGTCATCACACTGGCTAAAGACAGCAATATAATGGGATTGCTCAACCATGCGAATATTGTTCAGATTTTAGATTTGGGTAAATGGAACGATCAATGGACCGTTGTGTCGGAACAGGTTCGTGGAACAACCTTGACCGAGTTTATTGAATGGTGCCACGAAGAGCTGTTTGGGATCAAAGAGCAACTGGCAGCATACATCATTCACGAAATCATTCGAGGGGTTGAATACGCTCATCGACAGCATCCTTCTACCTTGCCATCCCACATCTTGCACCGAAATCTGTGCCCAGACAACATTCTCATTGGCTTTCAAGGCAATATCAAAATCAAAGGGTTCTCTACAGAAATCCAACTGGCAGAATCTTCTCGATTTCGCACACCAGATCAACCCTGTGATGCAAGAACAGACGTGTGGGGTGTAGGAGCGATTCTTCATACAATGATGGTTGGAATGGCAGCCAGCGACCCCATGGCCACGCAAACTTCAGCCCCGAAAAATCCGCTCGAACGGTTGACATATCAAGCCATCCACCCCAATCCAGATAAACGTTTTCAAAGCATCCCCGCGTTTAAAGAAGCCTTAACCGATCAATTTGGCGAGATCTCACTCAGTTCAACAATACTGATGCAAAATACCCTTGTGAAAATGAAAGGTGAACCTTTCGCTGTTTTAGGAGATGATGCAACCTATGTCTCTAGAACAGTTGCAGGAGATTTACTAGACACACAAGAAGCGATTCATCAAACGGTGCGAATGGAAGTCAACCGAACAGATTCCCTATCGCTCTCGTCGTCGGTATTTCAATCGCGATCAGAATCCAATATCGATACAGCGCCAACAACCAAACCAACCAGTGTACCCCCTCCATATGCGGTCTCTGATTCCGGAGTCTCGTCTGGTACTTTATTTGGTCTCACCTTCTTTGCCCTTATCGTAGGTGTTACCCTTGGATGGGTCTTATTTAGACAAGTCTACCAAGTCCAGAATACAGCGCAAGTTCACTGGCTTATTCCAGAAGGCACCCAAATCATACTCGGTGATCAGACCATCAGTGTATCCGGGACTCAAAGCACTGTCTCCACAAAATCCACAACCACTGCCATATGGGTACTGTCGGATGAGGAAAAGCAAGAACTCAAGCTGTCTTTACAGCCAGGTGAAAGTCGCTGGATCAACCTAGAATGTCCATAAGTGTTGCTTCATCCATCAAGTCAAACGGTCGGCATTCTTCCCTTTAAATAGATGACATCTAGCACTTACAAAGTGGAAATTAACGACTCACTTGGTTAGACTGGACCAAACAATCCCACTCTGGAGAAATGATGGCCCTTTTGAAGGCAATGATCAAGGCGATGAGACCGAAACAATGGGTGAAGAACGTATTCTTATTCGCGGCCTTGGTATTCGCACGAAAATATCTCGAGGTTGACGCTTGGGTTCAAGCCCTGCTGGGGTTTGCTGCATTTTCGATGGTCTCTAGTTCAGGCTACATTTTCAATGATGCACGAGATAGAGAGGCAGACGCTCAACACCCAAAGAAAAGGTTCCGTCCTATTGCATCCGGTGATTTACCCATCAAGATTGCCTACGTAGAAATGGTGGTTCTCTTCACCTGTGGTTTGGGACTGGCATGGTATATTTCTCCGTTGTTCTTTGCACTGGCACTCGCCTATTTCATCAACACGATGAGCTACTCGTACTTCTTTAAGCACTTCGTTATTGTAGACGTCATGTTTATCGCGATGGGTTTCTTATGGCGTGTTGCTGCAGGTGCTGTCGCTGTCAACGTCGACCCCAGTCCTTGGCTACTCATGTGTACCGGATTCTTGTCTTTATTTTTGGGGTTCAACAAACGACGTGGAGAGCTCATCCTCGTCAAAGATCAAGAAGGCACCACACGGAAAAATCTTGAACAATACAGCGAAACATTGGTCAGTGAACTGCAGGCCATCACCACCTCCGGTACCATCATCTCCTATGGGCTATATACCATCGAAAACAATCAGTGGTTAATGCTCACCATTCCCTATGTACTGTACGGAGTATTTCGATACATCTATTTGGTAAATCAGAAGAACGAAGGTGGTGCACCAGATGAGACACTCTTAAAAGACAAACCGATTCTGTTCAATTTTCTACTGTATGTTGTCACCATCATTGCCGTCCTTCAGTTTGCCCCCAAACCCGTGCTGTAAACATTGATTGGTCAAATGACACTTCACATCTGAATAAAACCACGCCTATCGAACGAGTATACTCTACAGAGAACACGTCCAATACTAAGGGATATGTACCGTGTAACTGGGTGTGAGATTTACTGTTGTTTATAGGTATAGGTCAACACATGTGAGTCAATCTAAAAATACCCTCCACTCGATAACGATATCGCACATATGGAGATAGAGTCAGGAAAGATAACAGTCAGTCTCTATCCGTCAGGGACTTTACACCTGTTCTGCACGAGCCTTAAACGATTTCAATGTCGCGGGCAAAGACTTTTCAGCCAATGCGGTGGATATCTGTTTCTTCATAAAAGCCAATGTACGAGGCACCTTAGGGACAATCTCGACAGAATATAGTGCCTGAGTACGACCATCTCCCAAATCGGTTAGCGTCCACGAACCGTTGTTGACTTCCATAAAGTCGCCACGAATCAGGGTCCAAGAGAGACTGGTGTTTGGAGTTTCCGTCAGACGAATGGTGTACCCAATCTCTTTGACTTTAATGTCGACTTTAAAACTCGCCACAACACTATTTCCGTCGCGAGAATCTACCACACATGACGATACTTCTTTCAAAAATGAAGGATAACTGGCATAATCTGTAATGACTTTAAAGACCTTTTCTGGAGTAGCGTTGATAATGATGGTCTGTTGGGCTCCGGGCATTGGGTCTCCTTCCAAATACAAGATGGGCAGAATAATATGTGTAGTTGTATGTGTTCAATATCGTAGTCTATCTACGTTCAGTTGTCGACTTGATAATCCCACAGTGTCATCAAATCCGCTTCGTTCAATCCCGTTTCATGCAAGTAAGCCTGAAGCTCTTCGACATGAATCTTTGCCTCTTGGCGCAATTTGCATTTCAAATCTGTATCTAGCGGCGCTCTTGGAGAATGATCGGTATTGATCTTCTTTAGCAACACTTTCCCCTTTTTCCAAAGCGGTTTGGGAAGCAACCTTTTTGCCATCGAGGTCACTGGATGGCTTGGATCTTGAATCACTCGTGCCAAGATTTTCGAGCGCATTGCGGTATTGGCATTGTGATTGACCAAATTTGGCATGTACTCAGTATTCAAACCGAGAAAATTCATCACGCCTCTCACTTCTCGTTCTGTATCGGATTTAAATTCGTCAAAAACAAGAACTTTGACTTGCTCTGTTCCAAAGGTCTCAACAAATCGCTGGATTTGCTCCGTAACTTTCCAATGGTCTCGATAAAAAAGTCGCGATGGAAAATGTACGGTATCAGGAAGTTGCTCACCCTGACGACGATCCGACTCCAACTCCAACGCCCGGCCAAAATCGGATTCAACCTCATTACCAGAATACAACCCTTGAGAGTGAAGAGAGTATAGAAAAGCCACTGGCTCTCTCAGCATAATTATAATCTTGGCATTTGGATTGTAAGCGTAGATTTCCTTAGCCGCAGCCTTAGAAAACAAATAGAAAACAGAAGATTCTCCCACAATCGACGCAGCACCACGCTCTGAAAACAAAGCATGATACGCATCAGAGGTCGGATACCGAGTGTATTTTGGATGCCCGTGCAACTCAGCACCTTCCTGTAGAAGATCAACCGAAAAGTAGTGTGGTTCTTTATCCTCTGCCATGCACGTATCAGGGTGTTCTGCCAAATATCGATGCAAAGAGGTTGTTCCTGCCTTGGGCATGCCCACAATAAATGTGTTGACGATGGACACTGTCTACTCCTCCAGTTCACTACCCGTTTGAGGGGCCGACGCATACTGATTTAAAAAACGTCTAGTCGTTCGATAAAATCGCCTCGAGTATCCAACTTGCGGTACGTGATCTGCAAATCCATACACGGCAACCTCACCATTGAGCGTATCGGCCAACTCCCGAACATCTTCAACAGAAAATATCGGGTCTTGTCGTCCAACGATAAGCAATACTGGAGGGGGCTCTCGCCAGGCATCTGTCCATTGAGTCATTTCCATAGACTGCTGCTGTAAATCACGAATGAGTGCACGTTGTTCTGTCGGATACTTCCCAAACACATGACCATACAATTGATCATCAAAACTGGGAGGCATCAACCATGTCGGTGCATGAAAACAGACATCAACCAATGTATCAACATCATCCACAGTCGACGGAACAAACAAATCTTCCAGAGATTCAATGTCAAAGCGCGCTTCTAAGTCTCGAATGTCACCACCTTGCCAATCTACACCACCAACACCAATCAACACCAGTGAGGATACAGATCTCATCGGCACAAGCTTCAATGCAACAAAACCACCGTAAGATAGCGCAATTACATGAGCCGTATCAACACCTTCAGCCTCTAGAACCTGTTGTACTGCAGAGGCCTGAGCATCGAGTGTCAGGCCTCCTTGACTATCTCCAAACCACAATAAATCGGGGGCAATAATGTGGTGTGTCTCCGCAAAGTCGTTGAGGTTCCTAGACCAAGCCCACAATGCGTCTCCACCGAACCCATGAAGCCATAGTAAGGGCTCTCCCTTTGGATTTCCACCCTCCCAATAATACATGCTGCCACCGTCGACCGATATCGATCGTCTCTCCAGTCCAGCCTTATCAACTTGTTTGGACATGAAGGATTCCACTTTGGGATACAGTGCACAGCCCCAAAGGCTGAGAGCGAGGATCATAAAGTTCTCCAATAGAGTAGGTCCCCAGTGTAATCGATTTTACAATGATTTCCAATTCTAACGAAGATGAGATATCTTGTGACTCATGTGGTTAACCATTTTATTTATTTTGACCAACTGGGCTACTGCCCAGCCACCAGAAACCTGTGAACCCGCGGACACTTCAGACTCATTAGAGGTATACCTACTGACCAGTGGACCGGGAAATGGCGTCTACACCAAAGTCGGACACTCAGCGCTGTGGGTCAGTGGTGGTGGCAAACGAGAGACTGTATTCAACTGGGGTGCGTACGACTCTTCTCAGGACAATTTTCTACTTCGATTCTTTATGGGAAACGCCGAATACAAGCTGGCGATGATGAGTCGCCAGTACAACCTCAAACGCGTAGGTGAGAACGACCAATTGTTGATCGCTCAACGATTGAATCTGAGTCCAAACATGAAAATGGCAATGGCTGCAGAATTGGCTCGACTGGCTAGACCAGAAAATCATGTCTACACCTATCACTGGGAGACTCAAAATTGCTCAACACTGATTCGCGATCTGATAGATGAGAGTACAAACGGTGCTCTCAAGGCATTACCTGAAATGAAGAATACGCCTTCACGTAGGTTTGAAGTCTTAAGACACTTGGGAAGTCTCGGATGGGCCTGGTTCGGATGGCATTATATGGCGTCAAACTATGGGGAACGAGCATATGACAGGTGGTCTTGGCTTCACATTCCACAAGCGTTGCACGATGGTGTAGCCCAAGCGACGATTCAATGGGAAGGTGAAGAGAATATAAAACCACTCATAGATAAAACGTGTGTGTTGAATGAAGGAGACTGGGCTCCTACGGAACCACCCGATAGAGATTGGATGTTGCTGAGTATTGGAAGTGTAATGGGACTCTGGATTTGGATGACCCGTACACGATCTATAGGGTGGCAGCTACCAACCATGATGTGGTTTGCCGGTTCAGGCCTACTCAGTACATTTTTCATCGTCTGTTGGGTATTCAGTCCATTAGAAGGATACGGCTTCAATGAAAACTGGTTTGTTTCCAATCCGATACATCTCATCGTCTTGTATCACTTGTTACGGAAAAGACACAGGGGTAAGTTACGACACAGTTTGTGGATCTTACCAATGATTGGACTCCTTTGGAAAATTGGGGATTCTTTACCACAATCAAACATGGGCTTTATAGGTCTCTTTGGTATACCATCTGTGATATTTGTACTTGCTCAACATTCAATCAACCGCGATCACCCATCACCACCGGTTGACTACTCTCGAAAATAGAGCATTAATTGGACATGTCTGATTTTAAGTTTTTATAAGATCAGTTTCTTGACACAAAACCGATATATTTTCATATGATGAAAATAGAACAATTACACCGAAATCAACGAAAGTATAGACGTGTCAATAGTTAAACACTACACGTCCGAAATAATGGAAATCGCCATGCAAAAGATCAAAAATATTGTACAACAGTCACTCAAGTTTGGCTTTATTGAAGAATCCGAGCATATCCTTAGTGATTTGGTTGATGCACAATGTAAGGAAATGGGTCTTCTGCATGATGACACCCTTGACTCGATTCAACTTTGGTCTGAGACGCTTGCACTGTTGGAACGATGGGACAAATTGGCTGAGGTCTATGAGCTATTGGAGACTGCTCAGGAAACGGTGAATGACACACAGCTTGCACGTACTCTTAGACAAATTGAAAAACTTAGAGGGTTTGAAAGACAAACCTCATAAGCCAACTTTGTACTGCCCCCTGCCCCCTGTACAATGACAATACACAATGCAGCTAGCCTCCGACCAATCCTCCGTCTATTCGACGAATCGCAATCACTGTAGGCCGAGCGGGTAAACTCGGCTTGAAGTCTGGCCAACAGTTGGTCCAACTTGTTTCTGGTCGACCGGGATGTTGTACAGATACAAACAATGTCCTACCGTCTGGTGAAAAGCAGGGACCCGTTACTTCAGCCCCTTTCGGAGCAGCAAACAATCGGCACGGCTGCCCCCTTCTCCGCCCCGTTGTTTCTACTGCGTAAATTCCGTCTCCAATACCAAGGACCTCTTGTGACCCATCGGTGGTAATCCACAATCGACCTTGTGGATCGATGGCAGCATTGTCAGGACATGCAAACATTGCATCGTGTTCGACTATCGATCCGTACTGTGCTTGGTGTTCAGGAGATCCTGCCATGAGTAGCAATCCCCACTCCATGACTCTTGCACTGTGGTCTCCGTTCGGGGGGGTAATTTCAATCGTGTGACCGGCTTCATTTTCAATCCTTGGATTGACCGGATTGATGCCTTCATATTCTTCCGTTCCTCGTTTTGGATTGAGGGTACAGTTGACATACACCTTATTTGTCTGTGGATTGGGCTCTACATCCTCACAGCGGTCCATCTTTGTCGCCCCAACCACATCTCCTGCACGCCGCGCCTCAATCAGTACATCTTCTTGACACGTGAACCCATTTTCTGATGTCAGCCCCAGTGTGCCAAAAACAAGTGGTATCCATGTGACAGTGCCATCTGAATCAAATTTTGCGACAGACAGTTCCCCTTCGTCCAATACATTTCCATATTCAAGTCGACTCTGTACTTGATGTGCAACGTAGGGTTTACTCGAGACAAATCGATACAGATACTCGAAGTACCCATCGTCCCCCAAATACAGAACGATTCGACCATCCGAATTTTGAATGGGATTTGCGGATTCATGGTAAAACCTGCCCAAAGCCGTTCGTTTCACCGGGGCAGAAGTGGGGTCGGTCGGGTCAATTTCCACCACCCATCCAAAGCGATTCGGTTGCTTTGGAGCATGGGCTGTATCAAATCTCTTGTGTGTTTTATACCAAATATAGGCTTTTGAGTATCCAATATTGTACCGTTTGTACGAGTCTATTTCTCGATCGTCTATTTGATTACCACCAAAATAATACAAAATATTTTCTTCACAAGTGAGTATGGTTCCCCATGGAGTCATGCCGCCGGAGCAATTGTGTATCGTACCTTTTACAAGAGTACCAGAAGGGTCTTCAGGGGTTTGTAGCCTGGAATGACCCGCACATGGACCAGATATCCTCATCTGTGTATCCAAGGTGATTCTCCGATTGAATCTTGAATCGCGTTTGATGCTCCAGGATCCTGTATCCGATTGATGAATTTCAATGACCGATAGTCCGTGAGCCGCCATTTCTATCGGTGTATGGTCTGGATTTGTAGACGTATATCGTTCCTCACCTTCAAACATTAATTGAGCAGACGTAGACTCGTGATTTACGGTCAACAACCAGTGTCCCTCATGCTCGAGTAGCGCCAGAAAATCATTGTTGTAGCCAAAGCGCCTCGCTTGCTCTGGTCCTGACAACCCCTTCCAATCAAAATCACTTCCACCTTCAAATATGGGATCTCCCCAGCTGATAATGCGCTCGACGATGTACCCCTCTGATACCTGATGCGTAGAACCAAGTGTCGGAGATAGATTCGGGAAATCAAATGTTGCTGAATCGCTTTCCTCTAAGAAATCTTTCATGAGTGATGGCTTACTACATCCACTGCCCGCAAGTCCCATCACAGTCATCAAACCTTGAGAAAACTGACGACGGGTGAGTAGAATCTGTTCAAATGTCTTTGAGTTCATGATTGCTCCAAACGAACCTGCTCTCAATTTGTAACCCACTTTCGGTGCACTAAAAACGAAAATCATGTTTCACTACGCATATAGAATGCATTGCCTCCAAATCTACGCCTCTAGAATTGATCAGCGTCGAAACACCCGCTGTCTCTACTCTTTACAGACGCTCTCGAATCTCGTTCAACCCCTCTATTCCACAATCGGAAATGAGTTCCCCATCGTCGATGTACAGAATTCTCGTGGCTCGACTTTCCAACGTGTCCAGTACGTGAGTTGAAAGCATGATGATGGTACCTGCATCTCGTTCCTCTTCAAGGAGTGCAGTGATCCGTTTAACAGAACTGGGGTCCAATCCGTTGAGGGCTTCATCCAAAACCAAAATCGGAGGCTTAGAGACCATCGCACAGGCTATCGCCATCTTTCTTCGCATACCTTGAGAGTACTCTCTAATGAGTCTGTCTATATCGTCTCCAAGACCTGCGATGGCTATCCCCCGTTCTAAATCTGCCCCCAAACGCACAGAACAAACAAACTCAAGCATCTCTCTACCAGTGAGATACGTATACAGTTCTGGAAATTCAGGGACATAACCAATGCGTTCTCTCGCGATCTGTGGATTTACTACGCAATCTTCCCCTCCAATTCTAATACTCCCCGAAGATGGGATCAACTGTCCCGTCAGCATCTTAATGGTGGTGGATTTCCCCGCCCCATTGCCGCCAATGAACCCAACAAAATCACCGGGATTCAATGTGAAACTCAAATTCTTCACAGCCTTTACAGAGCCATAACTCTTGGTCAACCCTTGTACTTCTATATGCACATCAACTCCCAATTCCAATAGCACTCAACCAGATTCCAGCCGAAGCCAGCAGCCCAACAGCCACCCCTTGCCTTGTCCGCCCAATCAAATCAAACCACGCTACGAGTCCGAACAATGGCACCATCAATAACAGTGTTCCGAACAGCTGAACGGAGGCAGCCCCTGTGCTCAACTGAACGATCCCTATTGGTATACAATATCCAAGCCAAACAAGTCCAGAGACTTCGATCACTGCACGCCACTGAGTAAAACGATCAATCCCCAGTGACCACTGCAACCACTGTGGCTCATGCTGAAGCAGTTTTGCAGGAAAGACCACAAATATTGTTGCCAACAACCCAGAGGCCAGCCTCACTTCAAACTCATCTCCAAGCCACTGCATCAATGCGACTACAGAACCAAGAACCCATAATCCGATGGTTATCCACCTGTGGAGTCTCCATGATTGACGAAGCAATCTGAGACGATGTGGGTTGTCCTTGGCTAGCCAATCTAGATAGACCGCAGTTTCGTCTTCTGCCTCTTCTACAACGCCCCAATGGGTATCAATATCTGAGAGAACCATGCCCGCTCGGATTAGATGCACCTCCGCCAATCTCAATGCCGTAAACCATCCTGCGATACCGATGACTAAGGGGGCCAGTATCCATGCGGCAAATCCCATACGCCCTTCTATAGCCAGTCGTGTTGCCCCAGCCCCAAAGATGAGACCGACACCCATTAAAGCTAGTACGATCCCAGGAGCATAAATAAAGGCCGCTTGTTCCCTAGGATTTGCTCCTCGGATTGAGTCTAGCACTCCGCTCATCACCGAAGCTTTCGCTGCCCAAACCGATCCCAAATGGACGGCATATCCTGCACCGACTCCTCCCAACCAAGCGGAGATAACATAGGCTACAATCCAGCCAATCCAATCGATAGACACCCCACTCCAAACGCCTATCGATAACAATACGTACCAGAAGGAATGCAGCAGCTGCTGAGTGGCTACGGATCTTAGAAACAATTGAGATCGAATCGGATGTACACCAAAGATGAACCTCTCTGGATGACGAACCACATCCGTGTATGTCTGTAAAGCCGTCATCCCGACCAAAACTGCACCTGTTCGAAACAACAACTGATCCAAACGATTGGCTGTATTGTTGAGCAAATAAACGGACAAAGGCTCTCTAAGTAACAGAGACACAACGACGACAAGTACAAGTTTAGTCCACCACAACACGCGCGCGGAGGATTCCCGTTTCCGCTTTCGAGTCGCTACAACAGAATATGGATTGATGTTTCGCATGGTATGTGTGTATCTCTTTGACAGTCATGTTGCACGATCGTAACACCGATGATGGAGTGGATGTATTAAAGTGTGCAGGTAGAACGATGGATTGATTTGGAGAAAATATGTTTGTACAGATGTTGTTAATGCTCTCTCAGGTAGCCTTTGCAGAACCCACAGAAGATACCACAGAAAAGAGTGAGGCCGAAATCAACGAGGCAGATATCCAAGCATTCTATGAAGCCAAAAAAGAAGACGATACCGCAATCACTGTTGACATGCTGTCCGAAGAAGACTTTGAGATGGACCTAAGTGGACTGACTGCTCCTGTTGCAAGTGCGACTCCTGAAGTTGTAGACAACACTACGATGGAAACAGGTGTAAACACAGTCGACAACGTTGCCCCAGTGACTCCAGTGGAAGATTTCAACTGGGATTTGGATCTCACTGAAGACATCGAAATCGGTGACGGAAATCTAAAAATTGCACCTGAACCAAAATCAGAACCCGTAAACTTAGACTTCTTAAATGAAGACGAGAATGAAAACGAAGATGAAGAAAAGGATGAAGACAAATCCGAGTAATCTCGCTTAGAGCCTTCCGTCTTGCTTCTTCCTTCTCGAAAATCAGTCCATATTGAACAACAACCGAATCAGCTTGTTGTATTCATAGTGGACCTCGAGGTCTTCCAGGTTTTCCTGCATAATCAGATCGTACACTTTGCGTGCCACTCGGTTTCCTTCTGACCTTTTCCCAAGCATACTGGCAGCCAATCCTCGTTGCAGCAGAAGACGGATTTGACCATGCCCATCTAATTCATCTACGTTGGCACAATCAAAGTGGGTCCACAATGCTTCAGCGTCATCCATCCGACCCAAACCCACAAGCGACTCGAGCAATATGATGGCTACAAAGGGGCGTAAATGAAGCTGAGTATCTGCATCGGATAACTTCCACGACAGCTGCGCATAGGGCAAAGCAAGTTTAAACTCATGCCGAATGTTTAAAATGATTGCGGTATTCCCTGTAAAAACCATCTTCGATACGCGAAATCCACCTTTTCCTTTGGAAGCATCCAAAATCTTCTTGGCCCGCTTCAGCATTCGCCAGCCACGCTCGATATTACCAATGTGAATGCACCATGACGCCATGTTTCCAAGCAGTAAACAAGTCTCTTCCATCCTACCAAGACGACGATTCAACTCATACGAGCGCTGAAAATTCTTCTCTGCCTCTTTAGAATTTCCGAACATCACCTCCAAATTCGCGATGCTCATCGAAGTTGACGCGTCCAAAGACCTATCATTGATAGATTTTGCTATCTTTTGGGCTGTGTACATGCTTTGACGGGCAGACTTAAAATCTCCTTTGGCTCGACGACGACGAAGGAACTGCCCCATGTTGAACCATGCTGTCCCCAATTGAAGTAGATTTCCATCCTGCTTCATCAAAGCGATCACC
>CAJWHX010000023.1 GCA_913040875.1 uncultured Pseudomonadota bacterium
CTTCGGCAACGCCTTACGGAGTTCTTCAGCAAATGAATCTATATCCCATGGTCCAAGATTATCATCCATACATTGGGTGATAACAAGGCGTTTGAGAGATCGCATTTGTTTTAATTCACGCGGAAAATCTTGAAGACTATTGTAACCAATGTCCAATTCTTTCAACGACTTGTCTACTATCAACTGTGGGATTTTAACCACCCCAAGACCCGAGATGCTCAGCTTCTTTAGATTGGGTAGGTGATTGAAATACTGTGGGTCCCATTCTTCACCAACGTCTAAATGCATTTCAGACATGTCCAAAGATTGTAGTTTTGGCATATGCCACAAAAATGAACCTTCAACAGCATGGTATGGTGGAGCCAATTCTGTTCGATTCGCCAGCGCTGGATTGATGGTGAAAATAGCGGCATCATTGAACATCCAATCCAGTATGAATGACTTGACAATATTTGCAGTACCGTCGTTCTCGTACATTGTCCAAAGTTCATCCCAAGTATGCGGTACGAGCCTTTGTAAATCAGACATCTTCAAATGTCTCACAACTGAAGGTAAACCCAAATCAACATTGATTATATCGATAACATCCAACAGTGCATTTTGGACTTGTCGGACATCATACGACATAGAATTTAAATGACTTCTATCTGCCAACTCAATATCAAAAGCCAATTTCTCTATTGAAGAGGCAAATAGGGGTTGTTCAAACCCATACAACTCGTTCGTTTCGAATGGAAAAAACAAGTTGGTCCGCCCCACTTTTTCATTCGCCAAACAAATTAAGTGTAAGAACGGTTCCAACAAGGCTCTTCCATAAATGCAAGATATAAAGGAGTGGTCCATGACGGGCACAAATGTTCGATGAATACTAAAACTGGCCAAATCGGCAGTCGCCTCTAACAAAGACCGGTCCTCTAGCATCAATGTTTCCAACAACAGAAATCCTTGCTCTCGAAATGATGCATCCAAAGAAGTGATTAGGGTCCACAATTTTCGCCACTGTTTGGGATTTGGACTTGTGTAACCGGAATACAATCCAAGCAGTGGATGCTGATCGATACCAACAGTATTTTCTGCAAACTCAAAACTCCCTACATCCAAGTCCGCATCAAATATATCGTATATATAATCAGAAAAAGCCTCTGTAGTTAAACCATCGTTAAATTCAAAAGAATCTAACGTAGAATAATACCCTCCACCATCATCATACTCTGACCCAAGATAAAATGTTATCCCTCTTAGCCTAGGCTCCAACAGTTGTATCAGTGCCATATTTTTACGCATCTCTACTTCTCCAACCACTGAAGACGTACGAATTGTACTTGAGGACACGAGTCCTTGCAGATTCAATATGTTAAATGGAATCTCAATTTCTTCGAGGAATTGTTCACACTCTTCCCGTAATGCCTTGAGAGAATCGCTCAATGATTGGAACTGATTTTGATACGATTCGATCTTGCGGACTATATTTGCATCAACAAGTTGCAACTCTTCACTATCAATCGGAGAGATGACACAGGGAATATCGGACAACGTCTCCTCTTCTTCATCTTCGTCATCTGAGGCAACCTGTTCTACCTGCTCGTTTGATTGGTCAAAAACTTCTTCCACGACTTCCGGATTCGAATCCGATGATAGAAGTCGCTCAATCAACGTTTTTTTCGTCCCTGTGGTCGAAACGCCCATTTCTTCAGCAAGAACAACGATATTTGCTTTTGTGGTTGCTTCTAGAACCTCCTTTTCTTCCCATTCTTGAAGCCTCGTAACCAACTTAGCTTTCGACCAAGATTTTCGAAAATCTTTGTCTCCAAGAGAAGACAATGCCTTGGTTAATACAGACTTTGTCCAGATTGAATACAACTCTTTTACCGCCATTTTAACTCCATGATGATTTTGCTGACATCAAACTGTATCAAAATATATGGAGTTCATTGCTATTTTCATTGTCTTCACAAATGACTCTATCCTTTACGATGAACTGCTGATATCAATCTTCTCCACTCAACGCTTCAGCACAACCTGCACACCAGTCTGTACCCCGGTCATCGGACCCTGCATCTCCGCATTGACGTCGTTGTCACTCTTGCTCATCGCATTCCCGTCTTCGTCCAATCGAACGTCGATCCACACTTGCTCGGGCCACTCTCCGCCCATCATCATGTCTGCTGGACCGAGTGTAAACTCAAGTGGAAAGGTTGGACGGTCTATCTTTTTCACAGCTGCAGGCATTCCACCAGTTGGTGAACGTCTTGCGATGATGAATAGCGTTCCCTTTGGCAGGTCCCCTTCGGCAGAGATGGTCCCAGAGAGTTTTACATCACCAGATTCAGGTTCTGGAGTTTCAGACTTTTCAGGAGCAACCAGCATCACCGATAAATCATGCGAGTCTTTGGAGAGTGGACCTTGGACTTCGGAGTTTACATCGCCATCGGCTTTGGTCATCGCATTGCCATCGCGATCGAGTCGGACTTCTAGGTATACCTGTTCCGGCCACTCTCCACCCATCATCATGTCAGTGGGACCCAGTTCAAACTTCATCGGAAAGGCAGGGTTGAGTACCTTTTGAACCGCAACGGGCATTCCACCTGCAGGCGATCGGCGAGCTATCACAAAGAGTGTTCCTGAAGGCATGTCGCCTTGTGCATCGACAATCCCTGAAATAAGAGCTGGGGGTTTGTTCAGGTCAGCGATGAGTCCCTCGTAGAAATACTTCTCTTCAGGAATTGAAAACTCCCCTTCTATCGATTGTAAAAGTTCCAATGCCTCCGTTTTTTGTTCAGTAGCAGAGAGCATGTACCCTTTCCAAAGCAAGGCTTTTTGCATATTCGGACGGACTTGCAGTGCCTGTGCAAAACCAATCTCTGAGCGGTCCGTCATACCAACCGACATCTGTAAAATCGCCAAGTGAACCATAAAGTCTGGGTCTTTGGGATCTACATTCCGAACCTGCTCCATGTAAGTCATCGCAGCTTGCATGTCTCGCATCAACAGAGCGTCATAGGTGAGTACATTGAGTGCATCGATGTCTTTTGGGTTCTTGGCGATGGCCGCTTTGGCATCAGATTGACGTTGCTCACGCTGCTGACCCCACTCCTCAAACTGTTTCATCAGCTCAGCCTCAGACTGACTCGGCATCTCGCCACCGGTCATTACACCACCCTCTTGACGAGGAGCGGAATAGTCGACGATCAACTTGCCCAAAAGTCCGAAGAATGCCAGTGTCCCCAAAACGTACATCCATGCTTTACCGGACGCCTGCATCGGTGCTTTAGGTTCCATCGAGGTATCCATCTTGCCGTCGAGTGCCGCCATCACTTGGCTGGCCTCAGACAACAGTTCTTCACGCTGTACCGTATAAGAATCTTCGGACAGCTTTGTATTATCGGCGTCCAATTCTCTCAGGGCTTCCATCAATTGGTCCTTCTTGGCTTCCAGTTCGGACCGCCTAGCATCCGCTTGCTGAACACCACCATCACTCTCTTCGCCTTTCATCATAACTACAATGACAACGGCAATCAATGACGCACCACCCAATACAATCAGCGGAGGTCCCCATGTTTCCCAATCCATATCAGTCCTCCAACTCTGCAAGCAACTGTGCTCTATACTTGTCCTGCTCTTCAGTCGATACAGTCGATTCTGCTATCGCATCCGGCTTTACCTCATCTTCCAGCGTACTTGACCCCCATCGCAGCGCTACCAGTCCTATACCAGCACCCAACCCAATGAGGGGCATCCACCAGACAAACCAGTGCTCCGCTTTGGGCTGCAAGAGTACGAACTCACCATATCGACCGATAAAATAGTCAATTATCTGATCATCTGAATACCCCATCGCCACCAATTCTTTGATGCGATTTTTCATAGCAACCGCCGCATCAGACTGAGAGTCGGCCACGCTGAGCCCCTGACAGACTGGACAGCGTAAAATCTTTCCCAAGTCATAGGTGCGCGTCTCTACTTCCTCAGCACCTGGTGGTTCAAAAAGTGGAGCCTCTTCTAAAGCAACACTCATTTCCTCTGCATGTGCACTGTGCACACAGAGCCATACCATCATCCACAACCATTGCATGCGATTCTCTCCTTTCGCTCTTGGTAGCCTATTTGGCAAGCAACCCATTCAGCAACACTTCCAATTCCATCTTCGTTACTGGACCAGTATACTTCTTCACGATGGTACCATCTCTGCCTATCACAAAGGTCTCGGGCACTCCAGCCACACCATAGTCAATATTTGTTCGCTGGGCGTCATCCAACAGTGTCGGATAGGCTGAACCATGCTTTTTCAAGTATCCGTCTGCCTTTGCCTTGGTATCTCCGTACAATATACCGAGAAATGCGACTCCTTTTGGTTTGAATTCCTCAGCCGCCGAAATCAGCTCTTTATGCTCTTGCAAACAAGGTACACACCACGTCGCCCAAAAGTTCACTACAACGACCGACCCCTTCAGCTCTTCCAATGAAACCGGATACCCATCCAGTGTCTCCAGAGCAAAATTGGGCGCCGGATCGCCTGTCAACTCTTCTGGGAGTGCTCTCGGATCGTAGTTGAACCCTTTTGCCAAGACAAAGATAAGGGGTACACAGAAAAGAAGCCCGACACTCATCACTTTCCAGTTCATGCGGTCTCCTTGACTTCAGCGGACACTTTTTTACGCCGACGGGCTGGCCAAGCGGAAATCAGCGTACCCAGCATCATGACTCCACCACCAACCCATAGCCACAAGACCAATGGCTGTGTGATGACTTGAAGACCAACGATCGAACCATCTTCGTTCATATTGACGAGATTGAGATACAGATCTTCATCCAAAAAATTGTGCACTGCTGGAGTCCCAATGACCGTTCCCATACGAAAATAATTGTTGAGTTTGGGTTCTAGGATCCCAATGTCTCGTCCGCTTCTAGACACCGTCACCTTAGCAATCTCAGACGCACGATGCGATTCGGTTACGGTTTCCTTTCCGGTATATGTGAGTCTATATTCTTGAATCTCTACTGACTGCCCTTCTTTCAATGTGACTTCGGATAGATCTTTGAACGCCCCAGATCCAGTGACCGCCACTGCAATCATGATGACGCCAATGTGTACAACATAGCCACCAGTGCGACGACGTGTCTTTTGCCAAGTTGTCCAAAGAGCCGTCCCCCAACCTTCGGACTTTCTCTTTACACGAACAGCAGCTGGTTCTAAGAGTTCTCGCAGCGTTGTCATCAGCGCAAAGCCACAGACGGCAAAAGACAATAGCGGTGTAAATCCAGTCGCTCCACAAACCAGTGCCAAAATCACTACTGCAACAGCGCCGCCAATCGGTATCACAAGTCTCTTAAATGCATCTTTTTTGTCGATACTGCCCCACGGTAACGCAGGACCGACGCCCATCAAAAATACGATTGCAATACTGATTGGAATCCCCAGTTCATTGAAATAAGGCTCCCCGATACTGAGCTTCTTTTCGGTCATTGCCTCATGTATTAGAGGATACACAGTACCAATAAGTACGGTAAAAGTAAATGCCGCAAACAACAAGTTATTGAGCAAAAACATCGAATCACGGGACACTATCGCGACAGGCTTTTGCTTAGAGCCAAGTACATCCATCCGAGTAGACAACAACACCAAAGATACAAATGAACAGAACCCCAAGAAGGCCAAGAATATGGGTCCTATCGGCGTCTGTGTAAAGGAGTGAACAGAATTAAACACCCCAGAACGAGTCATGAAGGTACCGAGTAAAGTGAGTAGGAACGTCACCAACAAAAGGACAATCCCCCAACCTTTCAAGCCATCTTTACGTTCCATGATGAGTGCAGAGTGAATGAATGCAGTTGCTGTTAGCCACGGTAAAAACGAGGCATTCTCAACTGGATCCCACGCCCAGTATCCACCCCAGCCAAGGACTTCATAACTCCACCAGCCACCAAGAATGATACCTATGGTCAAAAACCCCCACGGCAACAAAATCCATCGACGCAACGCGACTGACCACGCCGCGCCAATCTTGCCTGCCAAGAGCGATGCCACACCCATACCGAATGGAACTGCCATCCCAACGTAGCCCAAATAAAGAGCCGGCGGATGGATCACCATCAAAATATGATTCTGCAGCAGTGGATTGGGACCTGGTCCATCAGTTGGTACTGTTTCCATTGCTACAAATGGGTCTGCAACACCAGCCACTAGAAAAGTAAAAAATACGGCTATACTCAGTGAGGTGCCGATCGCGTAAGACGAATGCTCCACATACTTTCCTTTGGTCATGTAGGCGAATGCAGCTATGTACCCGCTCAAAACGAAAGCCCAGAGTAAAATCGATCCTTCCAAAGACGACCATAAAGATACAATCGTAACCCATAGAGGTGTCGTAGTAGAACCGACCTTTGCCACATAAGAAACTGAAAAGTCATGCGTGATGAGGGCATACTCCATTAGCCCAATCGCTGCAGTCATCGCAAATGCTGCTACATAAGCCGCTATTCTAGACCACTTCCAAGCCTGCTCCGAGCGCTTCATGCCGCCAGCGATACCTGCGAAGGCACCCAAAACCGACACGGCCAAGGCGATCAGAACCATTGAACGACCCAAGATGGATATCACAACCCCTCCACTGTTTTGTACAAATCTTTTGCCTCCACACCGTCTTCTGGAGCCTTGTATTCATTGGAGTGCTTCACCATCAATCTTTCAGATTCAAAACGTCCACCACCAGTGACTTTCACCATCGTTCCCTCTACAACAACCCCAATTCCCTCACGGAACATCTGGGGTGGTGCACCAGTAGCATGTACATCTAGTGTGGTAATCCCATCTGTCACTTGAAAGTTGAGTTCATTGCTTTCAGCATCCCAATCTAAGGAGCCTTCTTTTACAACACCACCCAGTCGAATGGTTGCCCCATAAGCTTGATCTCCGGCTTCAATAATCTGAGTGCAATCCCAGTAATACACCAAGTTCTCACCCAAGTTGCCTAACGATACGAAGCCAAGAGCACCAAACATCACCAACAGTGCAACGACCAAAACCAACCGTCGCTGACCCCTCTCATTTACATTTGCTGTATCAACTGCATCGCTCATTCTCGATTCCTCCACACCAAAGAGAAGGCATACAAAACCAAACCTGCCCAACTAATGCCATAGGCGGCGTACACATAGTTCCAACCATCTACAATTGCACCATCCATATCAGCCTCCTACACATCCAATGGTTTTACAGTATTCAGTTCAGGCAAGTCTGGGGCAGCTGCCTCATCTTCCAGTCTTCGAAATGCAATTCTAGCCCGAGCCAAAATAAAGCCCACTGTCAAAAACAGCATCCCAACAGCGGCAATTCTGAATGGAGTTTGAAACTCTGGAGACACTGTCTCTGGACTGGACTGCGTTTGATGAAGAGAATTCCACCAGTTCACTGACATGTACACAATCGGTACATTGACAAAAGCCACTATCGACCCAGTTGCACTGATCGTCGCTCTACGCTCTGGATTGGTGATGGCATTCCGAAGTAACAGCACCCCAATGAAAGAAAGAACCATAATCGCGGTTGTCGTTAGTCTCGGGTCCCAAGTCCACCAGATACCCCATGTTGGCTTTGCCCAAATACTCCCTTGAATGGTGAGCAATACATTGAGTAGCACACCCACTTCCAATGTGGCTTCCAAATAGGCGTCCCACTTTCGTCCACCGGTCCACAATGAACCCACCGCCAAAATGAAGGCAATCAAGTACGTGAACAATGCGACAAGGGCCGTCGGAACGTGCACGTAAAAAATGCGACCGACCTCTCGCATCATCGCTTCTTCAGGAGCCTCAAACAGACCGAGATAATGACCGTAAGCCATCAACACAAATCCAAATATACAAACGAACATCGGATTGACCTTCTCGTGCAATCGAAACTTGACAGCGATCACACCCAGTATCAACAGTACTACCGTAACGACAACTTTTATGATCATGACTCGATAATCCTCCCAAATACAATCCCGCACAAAATCCAATAGATTACATCAAACGCTCCCAGAAGGGTAAGCCAAGAACCGATTTGCCCCATAGGGTCTCCAAAAAATATGAGTGCAGTCGCTTTGACTGCAGACAACAACGCTGGCACAATCAATGGAAAGAGCAAGAGTGGCAACAACAGCTGTTGATTGGACAGCCGAGCCGTCATCGCAGCATACATTGCCCCTGGTGCCGATAAACCAAATGCTCCCAACACCATGGTAATTACAAATAACCCGAACCCTTCGATAAACCACACATCGCAGAGAGCAACAAGTGGTGGCAGCATGGCCATCATTACCAGTAACAGTTGGATTGTGTTCGCCAATGCCTTACCATAAAACAGTGCAGCGGGAAATACCGGAGCCATTTGCAGCTGTTCGATTGCACCACCTTCTGTTTCCAATAAAAATGATTGGGTGAAAAGGTTGGCGGAGGCAAACAATGTCGCCAGCCACAAGTATCCCGCTGCGTGACTTTGAAGCATCGTAGAGTTTGGACCAACAGCAAAAGAGAATAGGACCAAGACCAAGATCGCAAAAGCAACCAGTCCCATCCAGCGAACCCAAGACGTCCCCTCTATCCACAAGTCTTTGCTGAGAATGGCAAGCGTCTGTCGAAACCCTATGGCTATCATGACGCCTCCTGTTGCGATTTTCTCCAAGCGTCCCATGCCTTGACTGCCGGTCCTTCCCAGCGAATCAATCCACTCTCAAGCAAAATACATCGATCGCAAAGTTGTGCAGCACGCTCTACTTGATGCGAGACCAAGATTTGAGTAGCAGGCAATGCCATTAACAGGCTTGAAATGTCGTCAATTCCGTTTGGATCCAAGGCCGAAAAGGGCTCGTCGAGTAAGATCAACTCGGGATCCTTCAGTCTGAGCAAGGCGACCGATGCTCTTTTCCGCATGCCGGCAGAATAGGTCCGAATCGGTTCCGTTCGACCATCCAACCCCACCGCTTTGACATGTGCCTTCAGTGAATCAACCGCGGTAGACTTCCCAAAGAGTTTCGCAAATACACGAAGATTGTCAACAATGGACAAGTCTTCATAGAGTCCAGTGTGATGAGAGAGCATCCCAATTCTTCGACGGACAGAGTCTAGATTCTCTCCACCATCAATCGCTTTTCCAAATAGTTCTAAGGAACCCAGTGTAGGAGGCAACAATGTAGAGAAAGTACGCAGCAATGTAGTCTTACCAGAACCATTGGCTCCAATAAGCAACAACTTCTCACCGGCCTCCAAGCGCATATCCACGCGAGCGTAAGCCCACCGTCGTCCAAACCGACGACTCAAATTGCTAGCGTTCACCACGGAAATAACGTCCCTCCAATGGGGAATCTATCCGATTTTAGCCGATTTGTCCAACTGCAGACTTCCCACTATCAAGACGATTTTTAGGACCGTGGTCGACGACCTCTCCACGCAAATACAGCACCAACCATCAGCCACCAGGACCAGGCGTCACCAGAAGATGTAGAACAGAACATCTTGTCATCTTCTTCGACGTCTTCTTCGACAACTTCCGGTTCAGGTGGCGGCGGTTCTGGTACATATTCACGAATCCAAGTGTAATAGGCATCAATGCGCGTGGCTCCCGAAGCACCACCGTCACAAGGTTGACTGCCTTGGACGGAGAATACAAATGAATTCACGCCGGCAAGGGTATACCCATCTTCAGTCCATCTGAGTGCGGCACCTCCTGAGTCCCCTGAACACAAATTCGTATTTGGGTCATAAGCATAGATGAAGGTATCATCCATCGCATTGTATGGTATCGACGTAGTGCGCTTCTTCCCTGAGTCTTCAGCACCATCCTGAGTGATACCCCAACCGACATAGTCCAAATACTCCCCGATCCACAAATCACTGGGAGCCTCTTGATTGAGTGGAATCGGCTCTACTTCAGTAATCCCAGTACTCAATTCCATCAAACCAATATCGCTACTAATGTAGCCTGTACTTCCTGCGTACTCTGGGTGAATCACCCAATCTGCAACCGTATCGTAGTACTCTACTCCTCCATCTTCCGAATAGAGGTTGTGACCGAGCAAAAAATAGATATCCATTCCATATCCAGAGTACTCTTCTACAGCCTCCAAACAATGTGCAGCTGTTGCCACCCACATAGAATCGATCAATGTTCCCGAACAAAATGACATCCCACCATATTGTTCAGAATAAGCCATGATCGCTCCAACTTGTACAAAGTCTAAGGTAATGCTCCCATTGACTATTGGAGGTGGTGCTGGCTCTGCCGCAAAGGCTAATGTGGTGAACAAGGACAACATGATACGATCTCCATCCGTTTAACGTCTACAATTCACCATAACCGTAAAAGAGACATTTCCATTCCCTGACTCATCAGTTGACATGCTTTTAGCAAACAGTATCAGTATAGTTCTGAGTTGTAGGAGCCGTGTACATATCCTGTTTACAATTCCAACAATCATCTAACTCAGACTTTGATCGCATTGGGGAGTGTCAGACCATCTCATCCTAGTAATGTTCGGCCCCTTTTGGTTGGCATATCGAAAAGGGTTAAATAAAAATAGGATTTTTATATAGGAATACACATGCGAATTGCTTCATTACTCCCTAGTACTACGGAACTGGCTTGTGCTTTGGGACTCGAAGGCCAGCTGGTCGGCGTCAGTCACGAATGCGATTTTCCGTCGTCTGTACAAACGTTGCCTCACCTGACCTCGAGCATCATTCCCCACGGACTGTCACAAAGAGAGATTGATGACTTTGTTCGAGATGCCGTCAAACAAGGCCTCTCTCTATACAACGTGGATATTGAACTGCTGCTATCCTTAGAGCCCGATGTCATTCTCACGCAAGGGTTGTGTGATGTGTGCGCTGTGACACCGGACACAATCGAGACATCTCTGCGTGGCGTTCAATGTACGTTGCCGGCCTCCTGCACGGTGGTCACAACCACTGGAACTGGTATCGAAGGTATCTTCAACGATCTTAGGGTCATCGCTAAGGCCACAAACCGAGGTACCGTTGCGGAACAATTGATCAACGAAGCCAAAACAAAACTCCAACGCCTCACCAAACTTTCCACTGGCACTTCGATCCTGGGACTAGAATGGGTGGACCCCTTCTTTTCGGCTGGGCATTGGGTTCCGGAGCAGATTCAGGCCATTGGTGCAAAATCCGCCATTGGATCTCCGATGGATCACTCTCGAACGCTATCGGTTGAAGAAATTGTTGAATCTGACCCTGATATTATCATTGTGCTGTGTTGCGGTTTTGGGCTTGAAGACAACCTGAAGTTTGCAAAAAAACTATACTCGATGGACTCGATCCAATCACTGAGAGCGGTTCAAAATGAACAGGTGTGGGCCATCGATGCAAACTCTTTCTGTTCGAGACCAACGATAAGAGTTGCGGACGGAAGCATTCATATGGCTAACGGACTGCAACATGGTGATATTGAAGGTGTACTACAACGGGTTCAAAAACCAAAGGGATGAGTCTGTATGGACTCTATTCTAGCGAACTGAAAAGACCACTCTTTCGAATCTATTTTGTCTCTCCCTATACAAATAGCTGGTAGTGGGAACCATCCCTTAGAAACTATTTTTCAATTTGTACTTCAGTTTTTCAATAATTGAGACGAACTCCAGTATGACTGGAGGCGAAATATGAATGTACACAAATGGATGGTGACAATCGCACTGGGAACTGGCTGCATCAACGAGTATCAAACTGATGTACACGTCGGACACATTGAATCCGTGGTAGAAGATGTGACTTGGAACAATCTACCATCAGAGTCTATAATTGAATCACAGGTCAATACCTGTGAAAGTTCCATATCATTCATTCAATCAAACCAACACTCTTTTGTATCTACAGACGCACCACTTGAATTCTCTGTTCAAGTTGACCATGCAAAAGAGGATCAATGGGTTGAGTGGACCGATGAGTCAGGACAAATAATTGCCGAAACGGGTCTGATGAAGGATGGTTCTTCACACCTCCGATTTTCCAAAGGTGAAAACTACCCAAGCACTGTACAAGCCACGCTACGAACCCCATCTGGACCTTGCGGTCTAACCATACAGAAAAACATCACCGTATGCAATCAGGTCATCGACAGTCTTGAATCTTCTAGTGATTGGCAATTCCTTGGCGATGCGAACCACGGTGATGATGGATGGGTCGAACTCACGTTGAACGCTCAGGCCAGTCAAGGTGCTGTATTCAATCCCAATGTCCGAATCCCCGATGGCAGCGTATCCATTCGATTCACCGTTCAAACAGGCAACGGTATCAACCATGGTGCTGATGGACTAGCACTGACCATTATCGATATCGATGATCCGTCGACTCTTGAAGCACTGATCGCATCGGCTCCTCCCGGTGGTGGTCTAGGATATGGAATCGGTGGTCCAAACGAATTCTGGGAAGGAAATGCCCTCACCATTGAAGTCGATACTTGGCCCAATGTTGAAGAGCATGAAGACTATGATCCAACGACAGATAGTCACATCGGAATCATGAGGGGTGCCGATCCAAGCAATCACGTGATTTGGAGTTCTGTACCCGACATCGAAGACTTCACCCCGCACGACGTTCAAATCGACATCACCCCAGAATCAATGCGTATCCTATACGATGGAGAAGAGCTGGCACGTCAGCGGAATCCGGCGGCGTTTACTGGTGGATATGTCTTCTTGTCTGGAAGCACCGGTTGGGCAACCAATCATCATCGTGTCAGCGATTTGGAAATACTGCACGACTGTCGATAGAACATCTACTCCAGACCAACTGTCTCTTGTTTGATTGTGTACCCATGATGAGTCTATGCATAAGATAATTTACAAGCACCCTTGGAATACAAGAGATAGATTTGCTACGCTATATAGAGCATTCAATCATTTCTGGAGTTCATTATGAGCCGTATTTCTCATCTATCCTACCTTCTGCCTCTTACAATTTCTTGTAGTGGTTCTGGAAAGATCATCATTCCTGACGATACAGATGCAGAAGACTCTGCTACAGTCGATACCAATACTGACACAGCAGATACAGTGGATACAAGCACAACAGATACAGATCCTGCTGATACGGCTGACACAACAGATACAACGGAACCTGAACCAGAGATTGTTCCCATCACTTGCGATGTGGGATGGGCGTTTACCGCACCGGTCGAGTATGAATTTTTCCGAACTGGCGATACGGTTGACGCGGTGGTTCAAGTAGATGCACTCAATGACTATACAGGATATTCGATACAGTGGGAAAATCGAGGAGGTGAAGTCATCTCTACCAGCACGATCGATTCCGATGGATCATCCACTTATTCGGGGGGAGACTTTTCTTCTGCCAAAGGTCTCAATCGCGTTTATGCGCGACTCGTCACTCCAGATGCGCCATGTGACTCAACCGTTCATCGCAATCTGTCGGTTTGCGATGGATACATCTTAGAAGACTTCACAAGTGAATCAACCAATTGGGTTACGCGAGGGTCTGCCTACTGGGATCCAAATGGTTGGGTTGAGATGACGGGTACTGGTCAAGGACAAAAAGGTGCTGTATACAACAAAGTCGAGTCCATTGCGTCTGGTGTTGCCTCCATTCGATTCACACTCAAAACTGGGAACGGCATGAACGGAGGAGCTGACGGATTTGCGTTCACGGTCATCAACATTGCCAGTGTAACCGACCTCGATACTTGGATTGGGCAAGCTCAGTCAGGTGGAGGTATGGGGTATGGAATCGGCGGTGCCTATGGTGGTTTTACAGGTGATGCCCTGACGGTAGAAATTGATACGTGGAACAACACCTACAACGGAACCAACGAGTTTCATAGCGATCCAACCTCAGTTAGCCACATCGCACTCACTCGAAACGCCGATGCTGGAGATCACATCGTCTATTTCGAGACGCCAAATGTTGAAGACTTCCAGCCACACGACCTTCGCGTTGATATCGTTCCCAGCAATATCACCGTAGACTACGATGGCAATGAAGTCATCAACGAAAATCCGCAAATCAACTTCAAAGGCGGACAAATGTTCTTTTCGGGAAGCACCGGCTGGGCCACCAATAACCACATCTTCGACAACTTGGAGATCTACCACGACTGTCAGTAATCGCCTCAAATTATTAAAACTCTTTCAACACCTGCTTATTTTGGATAAACCGATGCTTCTTGTACTCCTTGCCTGTAATCCTTCGAATGAAAATGACATCGACCCAGGACATACAGACTCCGATAGACCGGGCCTAGACTCCATCACGTATTACCAAGATGTTGCACCAATCTTGGCGAACAATTGCGTTTCCTGTCATCGTGAAGAAGGCTCGGGACCGTTTCCTCTAGACAGCTACGAGATGACTAAGGCAACTGCGAGTATGATTGAAGACAGTATCACAACGCGGCGCATGCCACCGTTTCATGCGAACAATAGTGGGGAGTGCGGAAACTTTGAACACAGCTTATGGCTAACGGATGATGAAATCACTACGATTGCCAACTGGGTAGCCTCTGACACACCAGAAGGTGACGTTGCCACCATTGAATACCCCTCTTTTGAAGAACCAGAGTTTGCCACCACTCACTCGGTGACTTTTGAACCCTATGAAGCCGATTTTGCAACGGCGGCAGACGACTATCGCTGCTTCATTGTGGACCCTCAGATTGTCTCCGAAAGTTTTCTCACTGGGTTTGAAGTCCTACCGTCCAATCGTGAGATCGCACACCATATGATTTTGTACGCACCGACATCGGAATCTGCTCTCAATCAAGCTCATCAGTTGGACGAAGCAGACCCAGGTCCTGGATACAGCTGCTATGGTGATCCAAAAGTAGACAACAGAATGATTGCACCTTGGGCACCAGGTAGTGATCAATGGTACTACCCAGATGGAACAGGGGTTCGAATGGAGGAAGGGCAAATCCTCATTTTGCAAATGCACTACAGCAATGCCAGTGAGAACACTCTGGATTCAACCACCGTCAACCTAAATGTACAAGAAACCGTCAACCAAGAACTCTACACCTCGTTCTTTGTCCATAGTAATATCTCGATTCCGGGTGGACAATCTGAACATACTGAAAACTTAAGGCGCAAAGTGAAAGTGTTCAGTGGGTACGATGGACCATTGGAACTGCGTGCGATGGGACCACACATGCACAAACTGGGGATAGCCTCTAGCGCCATCTTAACTAAGGAGGACGGCACAGAATCTTGTCTGATGGATGTTCCGTACTATGACTTCAATTGGCAGCGCGTTTACACCTACTCGGATCCCGTTTTGATGCAACCCGACGACATGTTTGAATTGAATTGTGTGTTTGATTCCACAGATCAAACAAGTACAACCCATTGGGGTGACGGTACGGGTGATGAGATGTGTTTGATGACTGTATTTGCGAGTGTGCCTCAATGATTGCACTCGGACTATTTACCCTCTCGACCTCTGTAGTCCACGCAGACACTTTTGTCGGTCTGTCTGGAGTCTTCGTACCCACCACATCCTATGAACAAATTATGACTGAACGAAATGCATCGGTCGAACAATCATTAGAGGCTAGCAACTTTATCGTACGAACGGTTGCTGCATCTTCATTGTCCAAACAACCGACAATGTGTTCGCGGTATCAATTTCAACATACCGAAACCATCCTCTATGTTCAGTGTGATGACCACCCAAATATACCTGTCTACTTAGACGGTCATCCCACGCAATACCCAAAGAAAGATGGCACATCTATTGATGTTGTCGCCAAAGTGAAAGACAACACCATCACACAAGTATTTCCATTTCCAAAGCGGTACTGCGCCTCGGAACAGTGAGGAGGAGGAGAGTGATACGGGGAATGTCATTACCATCACCAGCTTGATATGAAATAAAGAGATCAAGCATGTTTCCATTTAATCCTTCAAACTGGCCGACAGAGGAACCCTCAGAAAGGCCCTGATATTGACCATGCTGATCTCCGTCAATCTTTGCGATTATAAATTGTTGGCCGCGCATGATTTTAAAATCATCTATGATGATGAAAAGAAAAAAATAAATGTTTTCTTAAATGAAGAATTAATATTTAATAATATAACTTTTATAACTGATGGATGTGGCAGACCCCACATAAAATTTGGAATTTACAGACCTGGCAACAAATATGAAAAAAATCATACATCTATAGTTGATTTTGATGAAATGAAAGTTAAGAAACTTAATCCATAGTTCAAACACTTGAGGAGATGATTTTGGACACACTTAACCTACTCAAAGGTTAAGTGGTTTTCTTGAGTCTGATGACCAAGTTCACATCTTCATCTGAGAAAC